>NZ_JBHJMQ010000004.1:0-282800 GCF_042310375.1 Wenzhouxiangella psychrophila
AGTGGAAGGCCGCGCTGAACCAATTTATTATCCAATTCGAAGATCGGGTCACCGATCAACTATGAAGGCGGGCGGTTACACAGAAATCGGGACAGGCTCGGCTGAGCAACTCGACTCTCACCGCAAACGCCAACAGAATCAACACTCCGGCCTAACTTTGACCGGCATGTACAACGTCCTGGAAAAACTGCGCCGCGAAGAATCCCTGACGGACAAGGAAAAGGAAATCCACGAACAGGGCCTGGTATCCGTCCTGCGTGAACTCCACGACGACCTCGACCGCGCCGTCTTCCAAGCCTACGGCTGGGACGACCTGTCCGAAAAACTCGTCGGCTGCCCCGGCGCCACCACCCCCTGGCCCGAAAAACCCGAAGACCAACTGGAAGCCGAAGAAGAACTCCTCCAACGCCTGGTCGACCTAAACCACCAACGCGCCGCCGAAGAAGCCAAAGGCAAAATCCGCTGGCTCCGCCCCGACTACCAGGCCCCGAAAGAAACCGCCCAACAAGGCGAACTGGCAACCGACGAAGCCGAAGGCGAGTCCCCCACCAAAACACCAAAGGACCAAACCACCAAAAAACTAACGTGGCCCAAAACCCTACAAGCCCAAATCCGAGCCGTCCGCGACCAACTCGCCACCGGCCCCATGGACGCCACTACCCTCGCCACGCGATTCAAACGCAAGCCGGAGAAATCAGTTGCCCAGGTGCTAGATGCCCTTACCGATCTCGGAATGGTCGGCGAAGATGACAACAAGCAGTTTCGATTGAGAGAAGGTTAACACCAAGTTGGGCTGCCAGGACGTTCTGGCGCGGAGCTCGCGCAAGCAAGCGGGCTCACAGGTTGCCTGGCCTGCTTCAGCTTCATGTTAGGCGCGCTGTATATTCCAATCTGTATGGTGTGCACGGATTAACTCTCGCTCCACTAACTCGATTTCCGTTGGGTCATCCATAGGACAGATCCTGAGAGAAATATCTGGACGCGCCTGCGTCACCAAATTATTGAGATGGCAGTTTGTGGCCTGACCGTCGAGATAACAATTCTTCGGATGTATCTTTCCGTACCCTTGATCAATTCGCTTCTTCATTGAGTCTCTACATCGTCCAATGTAGACCAGCTTGTCTCCCCGGTAATAGGTGTACACACCCTTCAGAGGCCAGAGAGACTTATCCTTGAGTCGGAATAGCGAATAGCTTAGATCGCCATACCTATTAAGAAAGCGCCTGTAGATTTGATCGCCAGCGTTCTTCAGTTCGAGCAACGCCTCACCTAAGCGAGCAGGTAGCAGTTCCGGATGGGCAGTTGTAAACTCAACTTTCAGAGAAGCATACCTCCGATGTTCGAGCGTCTCGGCTACGGACTTGTTGTTTTTGGAGGCGAAAACGTCTCTATACACACCTTCCTCAAACGTTAAGGGGACAGGTTCAAAGTCGCGATCGAGGTGTGGTAGCTGTCGCATTGGCCCCTAACGTCTGAGCTAAGCGGCGCGGCCTTAGCCGCGTCCAGTGGAGGCCCGAAGGGCCGGAACGTACTTGAGTGGCTAGTTAAGCCAAGGTGCAGAATCCAATTAGGGAGCGTCAAACATTATCTACGTGCTTGGATTCAAGAGCGGAGCCGAAGGCGTCTACCAGAGAAGCGCACGTGTCCCAAACATTTTGAACATATGAATGCGACGGCCAGGCCTGATCTCCAAGTCCGAGATCAGATTCGAACCCGGCTTCGCTTGTCTTTCGCAAATAGGTCTCGTTTACAGTCCAACCGCAATGAATCCCCAAATCTCTTCTTGCTTTAGCTTCTATATATCGCGGCCATGTCTGTCCAATGCATGCGGACGGTACAGCTAGAAGCCCAGAAAGACGCTCAAGATATTCAGACGGCTTCTTGTAGAAAAGAGCATTTAGCCAATTGTCAGCGGCCGCCTGAACCAGCTCACTCCTAGGCTTGTCAAGTATTTCACTCAACCTAAACTCGACTGAGCCAAGCTTTTTGGGATAAGCCAGGATTACGTGTTTTACGATATCCGTGAAATAAAGCTCAACCTCGCTTACCAAATTGAACAGTAATAGCCCGGATAGATACTGCTCGGCTTCTATATCAAGCTCTTGCAAGCACTCGTTTAATTTGGTAACTGCCTTGGCGAGTTCCTCATCGTTTGTTGACTGCTCGGCCTGGCCGATCACCCATCCACTCAATGCGATCGCCTGCATTCGGTGCAAATGGCTTCGGCGGCTCTCCATTAGACGAATCAACAACAGTTCTCGATCCACTATTCTTCCTACCTGTCCAATATTCTGCCTAACGACTAGCGCAGCCGGCCGGCTTTGGAGCGCCAGCGGAAAAAGCCGGGCCGCGTTGAGGCTTTTGGTAGCGGATGCATTATTGCTTCACTCGAAGCAAGGCCGCCCCGAAACGATCATGATCTCCTGAAGGTCGATACACGTCAAAACTGTCCACCAGACGCTCATCTGCTTCAATGCGATCTTTTCTAATGCCGTCTTTTCTTTTTAATGATTGTCGCAAAATCCGCATTGGATCATTAGCAGCCTGCGGCTTACGAAAAAAAGCCAGGAACCAATTACTGCCGTTTGGGTTAAGTCGTTTCATCTTCAAAACGTCATCATGAATTTTCTTAACCCTGAAATCTCCAACTTCCAATAGGTGTGGGTATCCCCCATTCGCCGGTCGAAGCCAGATGTCAACGCGCTTAGGGGCGCCTCGTGGTCCTTGAAACGGCATTTCGTGTCGAATATCTAGATGCGCCAATTCTGGACTCATCAAGAGATGCTCATACAATGAAGCGACGATTCCGGTTTCGTAGAAAGACTGTACGTTTGGTTTGAACTTTTCGGAGCCCTTTCGTCCAGCGGTCAAGACGAAGAGCCTCGAAGCCATGGCCCAAACAGCGGGTCGAAGAAGCGCGAATATTGTTTTCGGTATCTTCGATACGCGATTCGTGCTCATTGATCAGCCGCTAACGTCTGAGCTAAGCGGCGCAGCTTTAGCTGCGTCCGGTGGAGGCCCGAAGGGCCGGAACGTCCTTCAGCGATTTGTTATGAATCAAACGTCTCTACAATTTGTTTCGCTTGTTCCGGTGAGAATTCCTTGGATTCAACAAGCTGCTTCTCAAGTTCCGCAAGGTTCTCAGCATCTAGTTCGAATGGTGTTCCAGCCGCGCTCGGTGGAATTATAGTGTGACTGCCGGGTTCGCTTGACACATTGCCTGGATAATCGTCCTTCTGCGTGGACGAAACCTTATAGCCGCCTTCAGACAACCTTTCCCCCTTGACGTCGCGGCCGTCGACTTGGATTTCAAATACCGTCTCCCAGTTTTCAGTCATCTGAGTTCCTTCATGTTGTGTTCATAACTACTAATTCTCTTGCAAAGGGATCCGGTATGGAATATCAGCGCAAAAGGCCAGAATTCTCACTGGCAGAGCGGAATGCCGCATATTCTTTGGTCTCGCCGCACACCATTTGGATGGCTGCCAGTCCCACGCCGATATAGAACACGCCAGGAGCGGCCTGCTCAACGCAGTGTCTGGACAAGAATCGCCAACGCCGATATCCATCCTGATCGCGCTTGGCTACGATCATTTCTCCCTTCAGTAATCTACAAACCCGACCTGCCCCTTCCCAAGTTCGGCCGGTTTGCGGGTCAGCCTAGCATACGCGCCGGAGCTGATGCCAGTAGTAGTATCGGTCGCCTCACCGCCCTTTCAAACACCCCCACCCAGCAGACAGCAGTAGCGAATGCCGCGCCTGAAATACGCTGAACTCCTCCGGATCAAAACCATCTCCGGCCCATCCCACGAAGTCGAGTTCATCCTCGTTGAGGGTTTCGGGTGGTGCGTTCGCGGCCTCGATCAGCCGTTGGTAGCCGGGGACACCGCCGCAATCTTCCGGCGGGCCGCGCCGGGCGCCATCGATTAGCCAGGGGATCCAGCCGGGGTCTGCTGACACGTTGGTGTCTTCGACTTCGATCCGGTGGATCCAGTCATCCCCGAAATCGTAGAGGTATTGAAAGACTCGATGCCCTCCAGGGTAATTCGGAGACGCAGGGCGGGATGACGATTCTTTCCGGGCATTACCTGGATTCACTCGGTGTTGTCGGAAAAGTGTTGTTCTCAAGCTTGCTTCGTTCATAGCTGATTTGAGAACAATGATGATTCCGCAGCGCATTAGCAAGCGGTTCGGGTCAAGCAAGTTGGTCGATGTTTCAGCGGAAACGTGCAACGCAACAGGCCCACAGTCAGATTCGATAGTCCTCGTCCGACTCCGCACCCTGCCCTTCGATCAGATGCATCGCGCGCTGCAAGAGCTGATCCGTGGACCGAAGCAGATGTTCCAGAAAGCCCTCCCGATCCAGCGTGCGGGCCTGCACGTCGACCGGAATGAAACGGGTCAGCGTGTTCCGAAAGTCCTCGCCGTGAATGATTTCGGGCAGCTGCCGCCGCATCTCCCCGGCCCATTCCGGCCAGTGTTCGACGTGGTAGTCCTCGATCTTGTGTTCGATCAGGGCCCGGTCTGGCTGTGCGCCTTTTTGCATCAACCAGCGAAGATCCCAGATGTCGCGATGGCGCACGAAGCGGCGACAATTGACCAGGGAGACCAGCTTGTCGGCCATGATCTCGTCGAGTGATTCGGTCGGCACGAGAATGTCCTCGTAGCCGTCGGGAAGAAAATCGTAGTTGCGTCGAAGTGCATGCGTCTCGCGCGTCCAGGCGGGAATGGCCGCGACCTCCACCTTGATGCGCTGTCGCGGAATATCGGGCCGCTCCGGCGCGGTAATGATGCTGATCTGCCACTTGTCTACACGAATGCCCCGCTCGCCGGCATCCGCTTTGACGGCTTTGGGCGGCTTGACGGTCACTTCGAGGCCGTAACGACTGCCGATGTCCCGCTCGATGCATTCGCGCAGGCTTTGCAGTTCGTCGGTCGCGAAATCGCTGCCGCCGACAAAATCCAGGTCCTCACTGAACCGCGGTGCCCCGTGAATCAGGCGCAGGCAGGTCCCGCCCTGAAAGACCAGCCGATCGAGCAGGCGATGGCGATCCAGTGAATGAAGGATGTCGTAGTGAAGCAGTTCCTTTTCGATGACCGGGCGCATGTGTGCGTATTCGCCGGCGGCCATGGCCTGCTCGACCTGTGCATCGAATGTCTCTTTAGCCATGGTCGGTCAGCGCCTCCTCGTCGACCAGGTGAACGTTGCGACCGACCCGCTTGAGATCGCGCCAGGCCGTGGCGGCATCCGTGATCCGCATGGGCCGCCCTTCGACATGGTAGCTATGCGCCAGGACGTCGCTGATTGCTCGCTTGGTGTGGTTGAATTCGATCACGCCATAGGGCGTCTTGTATTCACCCTTTCGTCCGGTCGTCATGACGGTCAGCCGGTCCAGCGGAATCTGAGAGATGACGCCCAACTCGGACAACATGGACTCCAGGCTCAGGTAGCTGTACTCGCCTCGCCTTAGCACCAGGGCGATTCGCTCGAGCAGAAAGCGGTCACGGCTGGCGGCGTTCGGGTTGACGTAAATGCCTCGGCAGACACGACGCAGAATACCGGCTTCGACCAGCCGGTCGAGCCCCTTGTTGAACGCGCCCGGGCTGTCGTCCGGAAAAAGCCTGGCGAGGTCCTGGGTCGCGAAGACGCAGCGGCCCTTGCGGTCCCATTCGGCCAGCTTCTGGATAGCTTCGTTTCTGGTCATCGGCAATAAGTGGACAGTAATGTCCCAATTATGGGGTATTTATGTTCACTTGTCACGCCTCGGCTTGCAGGCAAACGTTCGGCCCTTCGCGGATTGCCTGGTCGGGATCCGGAAAGCAGCTAACCCCATGATTTCTTGATGCTTAAGGCCCAATACTGTATACTTATATAGTAGTTTAGCGAGGGAAAAATCATGGCGTTGACGACCCCCATTACCCCTACCCCGCCCGATGACGAGATCCGGGAACTGGAGGATCAGATCACCGAGCTGGCCGCGCACATTCATGCCGCCAACTACCGTCTCCTGGCCCTGATTCGCCGGTTTGACGAATCTGACGGCTGGGCCGAACCCGGTTTGCGGTCCTGCGCGCACTGGCTGAACTGGAAATGCGGTATCGGCCTGAACGCGGCGCGGGAGAAGGTGCGGGTGGCGCATGCGCTGGGGGAGTTGCCGAATGTCAGTGCGTCGTTTTCGAAGGGTGAGATCAGTTATTCCAAGGTTCGGGCGATGACTCGGGTGGCTACGGCCGAGAACGAGGATCTCCTGCTGACGATCGCCCTGCACGGCACGGCCGCGCACGTTGAGCGCGCGGTGCGGCAGTTCAGGCGGGCGAAGCGCAACGAGGCGCTGGATGCCGAGAACGAGCGGCATGAGCGTCGCCGGGTGGTCTGGCGCATGGACGAGGACGGTTGCTGGTCGCTGTATGCCCGCTTCACGCCGGAACAGGGTGAGCGCATCATGAAGGCCATGGATGCGGCCGTGGACGAGATCGAGGCCGAGCAGCAGGACGTTTCCGCTGAAACGTCGCCGGAGCCGGATTTCGACAAGCCCATGCCCTGCCCCATTGCGCAGAAACGGGCCGATGCGGTGGAGCTTCTGGCCGATCGCTTTCTTTCCGGGGAAGGCGGAACGGTGAACGGCGGGGATCGCTGCACGGTGCATGTGCATACCGATGTCGATACCCTGCGCGCCGATGGTGAGGGCGCGGAATCATCGCTGGAACGTGGCGGAAACGTTTCAGCGGAAACGTCCCGGCGCCTGGCGTGTGATTGCGGGGTCGTGCCGTGGGAAGAGTCCGGCAGTGGAGACACCCTGGATGTCGGCCGCAAGACCCGCTCGATTCCGCCGGCCATTCGGCGGGCATTGCAGCGGCGGGATCAGGGCTGTCGCTTCCCCGGCTGCACGGCGCGCAAGTATGTCGATGCCCATCATGTCGTGCATTGGGCTGATGGCGGCGAGACGAAGCTCGACAACCTGGTGACCCTGTGCCGGCACCATCATCGTGCGGTGCACGAGGGCGGGTTCGATGTGCTGATGGGGGCCGATGGCGTGCCGAAGTTCTACGATCGGCGCGGCCGGTTCATTCCCGAAGCACCGGAAACACGTTACCGCGGCAACGTGTTTGCCCTGATGACCGGCAACCGCCGCGCCGGCGCGGACGTTTCAGCGGAAACGTGTATCCCGGAGTGGCATGGCGAGAGTATGGACGACGATCTGGTGGTGGAGTTGCTCTATCAGTTCGAAGCCTGAGTGGCCCGCTCGGGTTTGCCTAGGCCACCAGGCGGTTGGTTTCTTCCCTGACCACGGAGTAGCACTCGCAGCTGAGTGCTTCCAGCCGCGGACGGTCGAGCACGGTGATATGCCCGCGCCGGTAGCTGATGGCACCGAGCTTCTGCAGCTTGCCGGCTGCCTCGGTCACGCCTTCGCGGCGCACGCCCAGCATGTTGGCGATCAGCTCCTGGGTCACGGTCAGCTCATTGGTCGGCAGTCGGTCCAGGGAGAGCAGCAGCCAGCGGCACAGTTGCTGCCCGATTTTGTGGTGCCGATTGCACAGTGCGGTCTGGGCCATCTGGGTGAACAGGGCCTGGGTGTAGCGCAGCATCAGCTTGCGGATAGCCGGATCGTTTTCGAACTCACGCTTGATAGCGTTGGCCGGCAGCCGGTAGGCCGTACCGGCACTCACGACAACGGCCCGGTTGGGTGTACTGCCCGCGCACATGAGCACCGAGAGCCCGACGACGCCTTCGCGGCCCACGACCGATATTTCAGACGTGTGGCCATCGCACGTGGCGTGCACATGCCCGATGATGCAGTCGGCCGGAAAGTAGACGAAACCCTCTTTCAGGCCGGCGCCATGGATCTCCATGCCTCCTGGCAGCTCGATCTCGCGCAGCAGTGGAAACAGCCTCTCTTTCGCCTGTTGAGGCAGGAGGAAAAGCAAGTCATTCCGTTCCGGGCCCATCTTCATAGCCCTCTCCTGAAATTCACGAAAAAAGCAGAGGGATTAGCCTCCTATTGACCAATCGCCAACCAAAAGTTAGTCCCAGAACCGGCGATCCGCAATCAGGGAGTCCCCTTACTCAGGAGATCGGGTCCGGGCTGCAAGAGGTTTCAGCGGAAACGTGTATTCCCGACTGGCATGGCGAGCGTATCGACGACGATCTGGTGGTGGAGTCGCTCTTTCAGTTAGAAGCCTGGCTTTCTCAGGTCTCTCCCTGGTTTCTCTGCTGCCTGTTTGCCGGCGCTACTTCGCCGACTGGTGTCCTCGCTGCGAGCATGAGCCCGGGGATATCTTTGCCCGCCTGCGGGCGTTCGAAGTGATAGCCCTGGACCAGGTCGAAGTTGAGCTGGCGGCCGATTTCGAGCTGCTCGGCGGTTTCGATGCCTTCGGCGATGGTGGTCAGCTCCATGGTTTCAGCCAGGCCGACGATGGCGCGGGCCAGGCGTTGGCTGGAGTCGTCGGGGCCGAGATCGGATACCAGTGAGCGGTCGATTTTCAGAATGTCCACTTTGAATCGTTTCAGATAGGACAGCGAAGAATAGCCGGTTCCAAAATCGTCGATGGCCAGATTGACGCCCAGCTTTTTCAGCTGATAAAGCTGAAGGCTTGTGCCTTTGTAGGCCAGCGCTGATTCGGTCATTTCCAGCGTCAGAAGCGCCGGCGGCAAGCTGTGTCGATGCAGGGCGTCCTCCACCAGGCGGGCCAGATCGGGACGTTCCATATCGCGCGCCGAAAGGTTGACCGCGACATGCCAGGGCTCGCAACCGCGCGACTCGGCCAGGCGCCGCCATTCTGCCGCCTGGCGGCAGGCTTCCTCGAGGACGAAGTCGCTGATTTCGTGGATCAGGCCCGTTTCTTCAGCGACGCCGATGAACTCGTTGGGAGGGACCGTGCCGCGCGTGGGGTGCTCCCAGCGAATGAGTGCTTCGACGCCGACGTGTCGGCCACGGCTGATCGAATGAATGGGCTGGTAGACCAGCGAAAATTCACCCTGCTTCAAGGCGGAGCGGATGCGGTGTTCAATTCCCAGGCGCCGCACTTCTTCTGCCAGCGGGTGACGTACGGTCGGCGCCAGCAGCCAGGCGGAAACCTGTCCGATGAGGATGAAGAAGCCGGCACGGGATAGCCACTGTACGAGTTCCTGCGGACGGCCCTCCCAGACATCGGCCGGGGTCAAGGGGCCGGCGAGAATCCCGGCAATGCAGGCGACGATCAGGGCCGCCACGCGTCCGAACCGTGTGGCGGCAAACAGGATGGGCAGGTAGTACCAGTGTGGCGCCAGGACGCCGGCACCGCCGCTGGCGTAAACCAGTAGCCATGAAACCGCCAGCCCGATGCCGATAGCGCTTAACGACGTCCGTCGCGACAGGCCGACGGAAGCTCTCAACGCGCGATACGCGAGGAAACCCTCGTGCATCTTGCCAACGCCCGCGCGCGATGCATGATCGTGCTTGGTCACGATCACCCTCCTTCTTAAAGATTGTCAGTCGATCCGGCCTGCCCCTTCCCAAGATTTCAGCCGACTCGAAAGTTCACGTTAGCACATCTTCCCGTTCGTCTCGTCAGCCCCCGCCCTCTTGATCCCTCAAGTCGCGCTTGTGCTTATCGACCCCTTCTTGAAGCTGGTCTTCGACATTGCGAGCCTTGTCGACCGGGCGCTGGTAGACGCCGTCGGTATCTTCCTGTGACTCGGCTTCGGTCGCCTCGACCTTATCGGGTGCGGTGCCGTCGCTGCAGGCGCAGGCAAGAAGGAGACAGAGGCTGATCGACAGAATGGTCTTGCTGCTGATACGGATGGTCATCATGGCGGTACCGGTGTGTCTGCCAATCGGGCTTTGACCCGTTCCTGGCAAGCGTACCCCAATTACCCATCCCCGCGCACTCGCCCGCCGCGGTGCGGCGGGCAGCATTGATGCCCGGCCTTAGGGAGTGACGCGTTCGATTTCTCCGTTGACGGTGCCTTCAACGATCAACTCCGCGCGGCTGTCGATGCGCAGGTTGCCGGTGACGACTGCATCGCTGCCGATCTCCACTGTGGGCATGGCCTCGTCATAGTCGGCGTGCAGAATCAGAACAACATCGCCGTCGACCTGGCTGCCTTCGATGATGCGGATATCGCCGGACTCGGGCCAGGTCTGGCTGCCGCCCAGTCCGAAGAAGCTGCCGCCGCTGCCCGCGTCTTCTTCCCTGACCTCGATAACCACGTCGCCGCCCGATCGGCTGCCCGCCTCGAGCAGGATGTCGCCGGTCAGGGTCTGGATGCCCGCCTCGGCCGTGGCGCCACTGAGCGTAACGGCGCCGTTGCGCGTGTTGATACGGCCGGCAACGCGGCTGCCGGACTCGAGCGAGACGCCGCCATTGCGGGTCTCGACCGCGCCATCAACGACAGAATCGGGCGCGATGCTGATGCCGCCGTTTCTGGAAGCCAGTTCTCCGGTGCGGGCCTTTGAGCCGATCAGGATGCCGCCGTTGCGCGTTTCGATTGCATCGGCGGAAGTGCCGTCGCCCAGCTTGATGCGGCCATTGCGGGACTCGACGCGGCCGTACCGGCCGTTCTCTCCCAGGACGATGGCGCCGTTGCGTGTATAGACATCGCCTGCGCGCACGGATGTGCCGGTGGTGATATTGCCGTTGCGGCTATCCAGGGCGCCTTCGATGACCGCTTCGTCACCGATCCGGATAGCGCCGTTTCGGGTTTCCAGGTTGCCTTCGTGGGCGGCGCCGGCGGGAATGGAAATGCCTTCGTTGGAAGCTGCCGCCGAGGACGCGGCCAGAAGAATGGCCGAGATCATGATGAGTGTGCTTCGAATGGACATGGGACTGCCTCACTTGACGGGTCAATGTAGTGATATTCAAGCACGGGCCCGGCCCGGACGCACGTGCCAGAGGTCACGCCCGGTGCACTTTGCAGGCACAGGCTTACGCTCCGTTGACCTGCGTCAATGCGGCATGACGCGACACGGCGTATCGTCAAACGAAGAGGCCGGCTCCAACGTAGGAAAATTGATCATGGCACTTCCCCACAAACGCACACGCAGTACCCAGCCTGCAACAGGTAACGCTCTTCGCCGCCTGATGTCCCTGGCCGACTGGCCGTTCGAGGATTTTCCCGATGAAGCTTTCCTCGGCGAGTCCTGGGCCCCGGCCGTTGATCTGAAGGAAAACAAGAAGGGCTACGTTGTTCATGCCGATATCCCCGGCGTCGAACCCAAGGATATCGATGTGACCCTTGAAAAGGGCATCCTCACGATCCGCGGTAGTCGCAAGGAAGAGCATCGCGAGGAGGGTGATGACTTTCACCGGGTCGAGCGTTTCTCCGGCAGCTTTTCGCGCCAGTTCTCGCTGCCCGATGCGGCTGACGACGGTGTCGAAGCCAAGATGAAGGACGGCGTGCTGGAGATCCATGTCCCCAAGTCCGAGAAAGCCGTGGCCCGCAAGATCGAAATCAAGGGTTAAGGAGATAATTTGATGAGTGTTGCCAAAGTCGTAGAAATCACATCCGATTCCACCGAGAGTTTCGAGGATGCCATCCGCCGGGGCATTGAGCGTTCTGAAAAATCGCTCAAGAACGTCCGCGGCGCGTGGATCTCCGAGCAGAAGGTTATTGTTGAAGACGGCAACATCATGCGTTACCGCGTGACGATGCGCGTCAGCTTCATTCTCGAGTAGCCTTCAAGCCATGAAAGATTGCTGGGTTGTCGTGGCCGACAGCACCCGTGTTCGCTTGTTCTGCAAGGGCGAGAGTCAGTCGATCGATGAGTTCGACGTGATGATCAACCCGGACGCACGTCTGCGCGAACAGGATCTGGTGTCGGACGGACCCGGTCGGGGCTTGAATCGTTCCCGCGCCGGACGGTTCTCGATGACGGAGCCGCACAGCCAGCGCGAGAACGCCGAGAAGGTAATGGCAGCGGAACTTGCCGGACGACTACGTCAGGCGCGCCTGGACGGTAGCCTGAATCGTCTGCATGTGCTGGCTGCACCGCACTTCATGGGTGTACTTCGCAGCCACCTGGACGAAGAAACCCGTGAACTGATCCGCAGCGAGACGGCCAAGAACGTTTCCCGACTGGACGCCGCGGCCATCCGTGCGCAACTCCCCGAATACCTCTAGGGCTGGCGGTAGCAATCGCAAGCGGCCGCTTCCAGCTCCTGGCGATTGAGAATCCTGATTGCGCCCCGTCGGTACTGGATCAGACCCAGCACCTGCAGGTGCGTGGCAGCGGTGGAGATACCGCTGCGCCGAACCCCGAGCAGGTTGGCCAGGGTATGCTGAGTCAGCCTGATTGGAACTTCGGGATGGTGATCGTGGATCTCGAGCAGGCAACGCGCCAGCCGGGCCTCCAGCAAGTGAAATCGGGCACACAGGGCGCTGCGCGTGGCCACGGCGAAGAGCCTTGTCAGGGACCCCAGCTGGGCCATCCGCCAGGGCTCGTTTCCGAGCGCCAGGGTTCGGATTTCCTCGACATTCATCCGGAGCACCCGCAGTTTTTCGGGAACGTAGATATCGAGCAGGAAAGTTGTCCGGCCCAGGAGTGATTCCCAGCCGAGTAGGCCTTCGGTGCCAACCATCGCGACCTGCAAGCCCGTATTGTCCGTGTCCGATGCCATCAGGGAGGCGTAGCCGCTGACCGGGAAGTACACTTCATCGACAACATCTCCGCCCCGCGCAACGTGTACATCCGCTCCAAAGCTTGCGAACTCGCCCACGGCAACGATGCCGGCCAGGTCGTTCAAGGCCAGGCATTCGAGCAAGCGATTGCCGCGGGCGGTGTCGTAAACCCGGCCGGCGGGGCCGATCTCGGAAATATCGGCGGCGGCCTTCTCCATCATACAGGCAAGAGACGCATCGTCTCGCGCTTGACTGTCTGGTAGCACTCGCAACATACGCGTTCGAGGCCTTTGGGATCGATGATGCTGATGTGCCCGCGTCGGTAGCCGATCAGCCCCGCTTTCTGGAGCCGGCCGGCGGCCTCGGTTACGCCTTCCCGCCGAACACCCAGGCTGTGGGCAATCTGTTCCTGGGTGAGTTCGAGCTGACCGTGCGGCAGATGATCCGCGGCAGTCAGGAGCCAGCGCGCCACCTGATGGTAGATGGTGTGATAGCGATTGCAGCTTGCCGACACTCCGATCTGGGTGAGCAGTACCTGGGTATAGCGCAGCAGTAGCATCCGAAACGACTCGTTGCGTCCGACGAACTCACGCAACGCTGATGCCTTGAGCCGATAGGCGCTGCCGGCCACCTGTACGATCGAGTAGCCGGGCATCGATTCCGTCTCTGTGAAGGTGGACATTCCCAGAAGACCGTCGTTGCCCACGATCGCGACCTCGCAACTGTGCCCGTCCTCGAGGAACAGCACGATCGATGCGAGGGCATCCAGCGGGAAATAGGCATACTTCTGCGGGGTGCAGGTTTCGTGGATGACATCCCCGCGTTGCCACTCCACGAGGCTCAGATGAGGAAGGATGCAGGCGCGATCCGCCGGGCTCAGGCCACGAAGGATCCGGTTGCTCTCGGGCGCCCTGGCTTGCTGTTCTTGCGGTGAAATCCTGGCCAATGATGAATTCATGCTGCCAACTCTCCTACTGCTTTGGGTTGCCCCTGTAACCCTTCCCTGCGAACCAGACGACAGCGCACGATGCTGGAACCGAACTCGCGCAAGGGCTTCCAGCGCAGGAAAGAGAGGTTTCGAATCGGCACACTTTCGAGCCAGTCGACAGCCAGCGGACTGTCCGCGACCAGACGCTCGAAATCGGCGATGCGAATCTGGTTGAGCCCCCCTTCCACTTCACAGAAGCGCGTGGCTCCGTCGGGACGGAACTCGGCACGCCAGCGGATCAGGGCGCGCTCGGTGAAGATAAGGTGCGCCCAGGGAAATACCGAAAAGAGATGACCGCCGTAGGGATGCAGCCATGTCGGGCCGAAGGAAGCCATCACCTCTCCCCCGGGTTTGAGCAGCCCGCTCATTGTCTCGAGAATGCTCGCGGGGTCGCTGAAATGTTCGAAAGCGTCGATGCTGATGATGACGTCAGCGCGCTCGTCGGTGGTTTCGGCAAAATGACAGCGATCTGCAACGCCCGATCGCGTGGCACGGACCCTGGCTTTTTCAAGGAAGCGGGGCTGGATGTCGAGTCCAATCACCCGGCAGTCCGGTACCTGCTTTGCAATCATGACTGCCTGAACGCCGTCACCACAGCCAAAATCGATTAAGGTCTTGCCCCTCAGGTGATCCAGGAATTCAGGCCCGAAGTAGCGTTCCAGCTTGAGATCCTGGCCCGATTCGGGGTCGCCTCCCCTTTCCGGAGGGGGCGGCGCAATTGCCCTGAGAAGGGCGCTTCCCAGACTGCCACCAATAAATCCCATGTCTGCCTCATCCGATGGGCTCTCAAGCCAATGCGGGACGTCTGACGTCCGTGAACGAACCTGCAGATTGCATTAGCCCAATAGGATCATTCTGTGCGATTCCGCACATTAATGCCTTTTAAAGCGTGGCCTCACTGTGGGAGAGAGCGCTGTCGGGGGGAGTGCCAGGAAACTGCGCTTTCGTTGATTTATGTCACCAGCCTCAAAGTGCGCGGCATCTAATATAGCTGTTATTGCCTTATATCAGAGGGTCCAAAACAGTGAAGGCCATTTTTCCAGTCCTGTTGCTGGCGCTGGTGTTGTCGCTTCCGGGTTGCGCCACCGGCCCAAAGGAAGAAGTGGGCATGATCATCGGCGGTGTGCTCGGTGGGGTGCTCGGCAGCGAGGTCGGCAGTGGTCGCGGCCGCACCGCGGCAACCGTCATCGGTGCCCTCGCCGGCAGTGCTGTCGGCAGTTCCATCGGCCGCTCGATGGACGAACTCGATCGCATGAAGATGTCAGCCACGCTCGAGACCACCCGCACAGGCGTGGCCACTACCTGGACCAACCCCGACACCGGCTATGACTACCGGATGGAGCCCACCCGAACCTATAAGTCGGCCGATGGTCCCTGCCGGGAATACGTCCTGGATGCCGAGATCGGCGGTCGAACCGAACAGATTTACGGAACTGCCTGCCGTCAGGCCGACGGCAGTTGGCGTGTCATCGAATGAATCAACCCAACATCCAGAACGGAGATATTTCTTATGTCTGAACGGCGAATTGCCAGTCCCCTTAATGCCGATGCCGCTCCAGCGGACATCAGAAAGGGAGACCGAGCGCTGACCCGCAAAACCCTCGTCGGCCTCGTTACCTTGATTTTGACCTTTGGTGTATCGGCCCAGGAGCCGGAGCCGACCACTTTCGTTGACGTTCCGGTTCCGCGGCTTACCGAATGGAACGACGTCAATGCACGCACGGTTGTCGAAGACACTGCCACGACGACCGCGGTCATTCGGCATACTCGACAGAGTGAGGAAGTGCTGGGTCGGACCTACATCTATCCGGATCAGGCCACCAAGGAAGCGGACACCGGTGAGACCGGCGTGGGTAGCGTGGCTTTCATTGGCTGGGCACTGGATGACGGCAGTGGTCGCCCGCCCGGGATCCAGGCGGTGACCGACGATTATGAGTTCCCCGTGGCCAACTGCATCATGGCTTCGGGTGAGCGGATTGACGAAGAGTTCGGTGAACTGTTGCCAAAAACATGCAGCGATCCCCAGGGCAGTTCCAAGCGCTACTTCCTGGAAGTCACCCAGGCCGATGAGCCCATTGACCTGGTGTTCGACACCGGCATGAAGGATATCCGCTACAAGGGCGTCAAGGATCCCGCGGACGACGGTGGCGCGGCGTTGGAAGCCTTTCGCGAGGAATACGGCATTGGCCGTATCTATCGGGTGATCCAGAAGTTCATCAATAACACCGACGAGCGTATTGTCAGTCTGCGTGTTGAACTGGGGACAGGTGTCGGCGATGACTTCGTGCCACTGACCTTTCAAGAAGACGGCGTGGCTTTCGAGATGCGTTCCGCGGTGCCACGCGAATTCTTCGAGGGTGAGACCGGTGCGCCGGACCGCGTGGTCTGGCAGGAAAACCGTTACGCCACGTTCGCTCCGAAATTGTTCGACGACGGCCTGCGTCCGCGCTTCGATCCCGGCTTCTTCAGCGATGCGGCCGCAGGTATCTTCCCGCCCCAGGATGTGGAAGGGCCCGAGAAGAGCCAGTACATTGAAAGCGGCTACCAAGTGACCGACGGTCGCATCGGTGCCATCACCCTCAACTATTTCGACATGCCCAACCAGCAGGCGGCCGGTGCCGGCCTGACCGGTAATCTGTTTGGCTACATGCTGCCCGATCTGCTGGTCCCGACGGTGATCGCGCTGCACGAGGACGGCAATCCGGAAACGGAGTCCGACGCTGTGGTCGCCTGGTGGGATGGAAGTGACTGGCGCTATGGCCAGGCCGGCGATCCGGGTACCGGCGCCGATCCGTTCTCCGTGGTACCGCTGACTGAGCTCCAGCAGTGGGCCACCCTACTTCTGGGACAGAATGTCCCCGACGAACTGGATCCAGCGCGCTACGAGAGCGTCCTAAGCGACGATCTCAGCGGCGCCAATATGGATACTTATATCTATATCGGCGAGGAGATCGTTGATCAAGAGACCGGGTTGCCGCGTTACGACAGCCTTACCTTGCGGCTGATCCCGACTTCCCTGAGCAGCCTGGGGCTGGGCGAGATTGCCGGTAGCGAGGATCCGGAATGGACACTGCCCGGCAACGAGCCGCCGACGCTGGAAAGCTACATGCCGGCAACGGGTGAACCGGTCGCCATCAACGATATCGCCGTCACCGATTTCGAACAGCCGGTCACCATCAATATTCTGGCCAATGACCTGCTGGACGGCGCTCTGATCGATCCCGACCCAGCTGTATCCACGGTCGTGATCACCTCCCAGCCGGCCAATGGAACGGCCACGCTGGATGCCACCGACAATACCGTGGATTACGTGCCGGATGCCGGTTTCGAGGGTGACAACACCTTCAACTACACGGTCGAGATCGGCGGCGAAGTCTCCAACGAGGCAACAGTCAAGGTGACTGTCAATCCCGAACCGGTACCGAATGCGCCGGTGGCCAACAACGATTTCGCCGAGACCTTCCGGGAGATTCCGGTCACCATCGACGTGCTTGCCAACGACACGCTGGAAGACCTCCCGATCGACCCGGCAGACGTCACGGTCACGGTGGTGGATGCCCCGCTTAGCGGCACGGCTGTCGTCGAGAACGACACCATTGTCTATACGCCCGGCGAAGGTTTCCTCGGGTTCGAACGTTTCACCTACCGAGTCACCGAGGATGTGGATGGAACGGAATCCAACGTTGCACTGATCACCGTGCGCGTGGATGAATGGCCGGAAGACTTCGACTTCATCTTCAGCGATCGTTTCGAAGCCGTAATCGAATGATCAGGCAAGGTCTCCCGCCCCGCGCGGGCGGGAGACCGCCCTGTTCTGGTCTTTCCGGAGTCATTACCGTGCATGTCCGCTTCGTGATGGTTGCCTGCTGGCTTTTGGTGCCCGCTCAGCTTGTTTATGCCAACTCCTACGGCGTCATCAACACCACTTTACGGCCCGGTGATTCGGGCAATGGTTGTGCGAGCTGTCACGGTGCCTTGCCCGGCGTGGTCGACGTGCAAGTCCAGGGTGACAGCGGCGTGCTTCCGGGAGCGAGCGCACGTTACTCGGTCCTCATCGACAACATCAGCAATGCGTCGGCCCGGGGCGGCTTTGCCGCTGCCGTCACCTGGAATCCAGGGGATCAGCCCATCTTCGTCAACGTCGCCGGGGAGCCGACGGCCACCGCCGACAGCGACACGCAGATCGTCCACAACAACAGCGAACTTCCGCTACGGTTTCCCATTGACGGTTCGGTAACCTACCTGATCGACCTGTCGATGCCGGCCAGCGCAACGCTCGGTGATGAATACACCATCTATGCCGCCGGCGATGCCGGACATCGCAGCACCCAGGTCGGCTGGAACTTTGCTCCCGAGTTGACGATCACGGTCGGGCCACCCGCGCCCGGCTCATTGGACGCCGATCAGGCGAATGCCGGCGCGACCGAAATACCGCTGGCATGGACGGGTTCGAACCAGGGTGAGCATTTCCGTGTCATGGGCAAGACAGGTGGCTTTCCCGAAAGCCCGACCGACCCTGGGGCCGAACTGGTCTACGAGGGGCCGGATACAAGCGCCACAGCGACCGGCCTGACCCCGGGCACCCGGTACTTCTTCGCCGCCTGGGGCAAGGTGCCGGATGATTCCTTCTACTCCAACGAAGCCGCCCGGGACGATGCAGGCAGCTTACCGAACGATCCGTCGGCACTGACTGTCAGCCCGGTCTCGGGTTCGGAAATCGTTCTCGAGTGGAGCGGTACCAGCAGCGAATATCGTCTTTTGCGCAAGGTTGGTGCGTTCCCGGCATCACCGGAGGATCCGGACGCCACGTTGGTCTATGAAGGCGATTCGACCACGGCACCCGACGGCGGACTTGCTTCTGAACTCGAGTATCACTATCGCGTCTGGAGCAAGACACCGGGCCTGGACGTATTCTCGATCGGGAGCGCGGAAGCCGCCTGGAAGGAATTGATCCATGCCGACCGTTTCGAGGCCCTGCCCTGAAGGCGAAACTGCCTTACTCGCCGGCGGCGGCTACCAGGGCTTGGCGATCGATGATCTGAATCTCGCGATTGTTGACCGACAGGATGTGCTGTTCCTGAAATCGACTGAAGGTTCGAGAGAGGGTCTCGGGTGCCAGGCCCAGGTAACGTGCCAGATCGCGGCGGTTGAAAGAGAGCCTCAAATTGGAGCGGCTTCCGCCCCGTTCGGATTCGGAACGGGAGCAATCCAGCAGAAACTCGGCCAGGCGACGCTCGGCCGGATGGCGATCCAGCTGGAGGAGTCGGCACATGCGCTGCAACTCCTGGTACATGCCGGCGATCAGGGTGGCGTCGCCATTCGGATGCGGGTTGGCGGGCATATCAGGATGATACAGGTCGATTATCTCGATGCTCGCAACCTCCAGCGCTACAACGCTGCAGCTGGCCACCTTGCCGAACAAGGCGTCGAAGCCGAGCGCGTCACCGGGGCCGTAAACGCCGAGAATCTGTTCTTCTCCGTCGCGGTGGATCCGGTAGCTCTTGAGATGTCCTGTCCGGATGATGAAGGCTTCCTGGTAGAGCTCTCCGGCCTGAAACAGGTGATCCCCGGTCTGGAGAATGCGGCGTCGCGAGCGACTGCCGACCATTCGGCCCGGGCGGGAAGTGGCTCGTGCCGAGACTTCCTTTGCGTTCCCGTGCAGGGCTAGTATCTGCTGAGTCACTACTACCTCCTCCCGAACCTAGTCGGGATGGTGCCAACGGCTACACGGGCAGTCTGTGTGTTACCGCACAGAACACCCTTGTATTAAGGTAGCGAGTATCAGGCAGTCCGCCAATAAGGGGACTCCCTTACATGGGTCGGGTCAGCGGGTCAAAGAGAGCGAATCCTCGACGGCATTGAGCCAGGTGCTGGGTTCCAGGGGTTTGCCCAGAATTCGATTCGCGCCGCTCTCCAGCGCGCGTCTTGCAAGTTGGCTATCGGGCCATGCGGTGAGAATAACGGTGGCCAGGTGGCGACCGGATGCCCGCAGCACCGCCAGAAGTTCCGCCCCATTCATCTCCGGCATGTTCAGATCGAGCACCATGCAGGCGCTACGAGATTCGCCGGATACGGGTTCAGCCAGAAACTCGATTGCCGAAGAAAAAGTCCTGGCTTCCCAACCGCGAGCTTCTGCCAGCATGCTCAAACTGCTTCGGATTGCCTCATCATCATCAACGACGTAGATCATGGGCAAGTCTGGTTGACGGTGCATCGCTACCCCTCCCGTGCGACCATGTCGTCATCAGGGCAATGGAGCGCCATTGGACCACGCCATGCGTGCTTGCATCATGATCCGGATCAACGATTGTTACATTAAGATGAATAGTCGTCGAGCGTCAATTCCAGCCGCGCCAATTCTGCCGCGGTTCGCAAGCACAGCTTTTTCATCGCCCGGCCACGATGGATCTCGACGGTACGCTCGCTGATGCCCAGTTCCAGGCCGATCGACTTGTTGGTCAGTCCCGCGGATGCCAGCTGCGCCACTTCGAACTCCCGCCCGGTCAGCCGGGAGATCCTTTCTTTCTCGCTCTTGCTGGCCTCGAGGTCGAGCATCCGGCGCTTGTGCTCGTTCACGCAGCTTTCGACCCGCTCAAACAGGATTTCGGGTTCAAGCTGGTTCTTCTGCAGGAAATCCACCGCGCCGCTCTTGAGCGCCTTGACCGCTGCGGGCACGTCGCCGTGGCCGGTCAGGAAAATGACCGGCGTGTCCCATCCGGACGCCTTGATTTTCTCCTGCACTTCGATGCCGTTCATGCCGGGCATGTTGAGATCCAGCAGCAGGCAAGCGGGCCCGTCCGGCGGACCATGATGGAGCAGGTCCTCCCCGCTCCGGTGGCAGCGAGTCTGGTAGCCGGCTGACTCCAGCAAAAACTGTAGCGATTCCTGGACCGGGTAGTCGTCATCGACGATCACGATGGTGCCCTGAGATTCGTCGAAATCAGTCATGCCCTTATCTCCCCCAGGGGCAGCGTGAAGCTGAACATCACGCCTCCTTCGGCGCAATTTTCCGCCTGAATCTCTCCCCCGTGGCGATCGAGAATGGATCGGCATATGGACAAGCCCTGCCCCAGGCCTTCCTGCTTGGTGGTGTAGAAGGGATGAAACAGGCGGGGCAGGTCCGACTCGGTCACGCCGGGCCCGGAATCCGAGACTTCGACCCGGCACAAGTTGGGTTCGGGCGCGCAACGGCAGCGAATGTGAATTCGCCGCTTGCCATCGACATCCCGCAGCGCATCGATGGCGTTGCGGACCAGGTTGAACAGCACCTGTTCGATCTGGATGCGATTGACGCGAAGGGCCTTGATGGCGGGGTCGATGTCGGTTTCGACTTCCACTTGCGCACCGCAAAGTTCCGACTCCAGTAACAGCAGGACTTGGTCCACCAAAGTCGCGGGATCACAGTCGTCGCGGGAGTCTTCGAAATCCTTGCGCAGGAAAACTCGCAGTTGCTCGATGATCCGGCGGGCACGCTGTCCCTGGGAGGCGATCCTTTCCAGGGCGGGTTTGAGCGACTCCGTCGCTTCCGGGTGATCTTCCAGCCGCATCAGTGAGGCTTCGGCGCTGGCCGCGATGGCGGTCAGCGGCTGGCTGATTTCATGTGCCAGGCCGGTGGCGATTTCGCTCATGGCCGCAAGACGCGTGGTGTGCGCCAGTTCGAGCAGGTGTGACTGAGCCTCCCGCCTGGCCAGGTCGCGTTCCTCGCGCAGGCGCTGCTGATCGGTGAGATCGACGACCACGATATAGAAGCCGTCGATGCGGCCGTCTTCTTCGCGGTTGGGAATATAGGTGCCGTGGATGAAGCGCGGCGGACCGTATCGATAGGCGACTTTCCCGTGATACACCGACCGCTTGCCGGCCAGGGCACTGCTGAAGTGCGGTTCCAGTGTCTCGAAGGCCGTCTCGCCGATCGCCGAGAGCAGGTGCTCGCCGAGCAGTTTTTCGGGTTCCAGGCCGAACCACTGCCGGTAGCCTTCGTTGGCGAGTCGAATGCGGAAATCGGAGTCGACATGCGCGATCAGCACGGGCAGCGAATCGAGCAGGTAGTGCCTTTCGTGCTCCCAGTGCCACTGAGCCTTCAGTGCGCGCTCCCGGTCGCTCACGTCGATCCCCGTCCCGACGTAACCGAGCGGGTGGCCCGAATCGTCCCGCAGTATGGCATTGCGCCACTGAATGAGCCGCTTTTCCCCGCTGCGCGTGATCCAGTGATTGACGAAGTCGTTCTTCGTCTCTTCGCTGCCGCAAAGCCGGCCGTGAACCTGGCGGACATCCGGCAATTCGTCCTCGGGGATCAGGGTTGACCAGATGGTCTTGCCGAGGAGCTCAGGTTCCGAGAAGCCGGAAAGTGCCTCGCAGGCGCTGTTGAAGCGCCGAATCCTGCCTTCTTCGTCGAGCACGACGACGAGGAGCCCGGAGACATCCAGCAGGGTCTTCAGCAAGTCCGTTTCGGGCACCTGCTCCGCCGGTGTTTGTCTAAACCCCGTGCTCATACGCTTTTCCCCACAATGCCTCTTTGGCCGGAGATTAGTGTAACAGTGCATTACAAGGGCAATTTTTGACCAGGGTCAGACAATTGAAGTCGGCGGGGAAGAAAACGGATGCTTCGCATGAGCGCGATCGGCTCACTCGCTTTCCTGTTGGTGAACAGTTGGATCTACTGGGTGGTTGCCCTAAAGTGTTGCCGAAATTCGGCGTGCACCTGGGAGACGAATCGCTATGAAGCCGGCACGGCCGGCATCCAGTATCCTGTTTCGCATGACTGAAGCAGTATCGGCCGCCCGACTGGCCCTACGACTGATGGACCTGACACGCCTGGAAGCCGACGACGACGACTCGGCGGTCCGGGCTCTGTGCCGTCGTGCCCGAACACCGTTCGGGGCGGTAGCGGCGGTCTGCGTCTACCCCCGCTTTGTCCGCGCCGCCCGCGAGGTGTTGGAAGCCGCGACTTCGGCCGACCCGGTGCGGGTCGCCACCGTTGTCAATTTCCCGGAAGGCCAGCGCACGCCCGACCAGGTCGTTTCGGAAATTGGTGAAGCCCTCCAGGCGGGCGCCGACGAGATCGATCTGGTTTTCCCCTGGCGCGCGCTGCGCGACGGCGATTCCGATCCCGGGCGCGAGCTGGTTTCGGCCGCGCGGCAAGCCTGCGGCGATCACGCCCTGAAGGTGATCCTGGAAACCGGCGAACTGGCCAAGCCGGATCTGATACGGTCCGCGGCGCAGACGGCCATCGAATCGGGCGCGGACTTTCTCAAGACCTCCACCGGCAAGGTGCCGGTCAACGCCACGCCCGAGGCTGCCCGCATCCTGCTGGAGGTCATCCGCGAGAGCGATCGCGATGTCGGTTGCAAGGTCTCCGGCGGCATCCGGACCACCGACCAGGCGATTGAATACCTGGATCTGGCCGCGGAGCTCATGGGCGAGGACTGGATTACGCCGGGGCATTTTCGCTTTGGCGCCTCGGGCCTGCTCGACGATTTGCTGGCGACGCTCGCCGGCGGCGATCGACCCGATCAAGCAGCGGAAACGTATTGATGCAGGTCCGCGAGATCATTCGTCACAAGCGTGACGGCCATGCGCTCGATGCCCCGACCATTGAAGCCCTCGTCGCCGGTATCGCCGACGGCTCGGTCGGCGACGAACAGCTCGGTGCCTTCGCCATGGCCGTGTTTCTCAACGGTATGGAAGACGACGAATGCGTGGCGCTGACTCAGGCCATGCGCGATTCGGGAAGGGTGCTGCGCTGGAACGAACCCGCCCTGCCCGGCCCCGTGCTCGACAAGCATTCCACCGGCGGCCTGGGTGACGTCACGTCTCTGTTGATCGCGCCGATCCTGGCCGCCTGTGGCGCGTACGTGCCCATGATCGCCGGGCGCGGCCTCGGACATACCGGTGGCACGGTCGACAAGCTCGAAGCGATTCCCGGCTACGAGGTCTCGCCTCCGCCGGAACGATTCCAGGAAATCGTGCGGGAAATTGGCTGCGCCATCATCGGCCAGACCGCCGAACTCGCCCCGGCTGACCGGCGCCTCTACGCGGTGCGCGACGTCACCGCCACGGTGGAGTCGGTGCCGCTGATCGTCGCCTCGATCCTGTCGAAGAAGCTGGCCGAGGGGCTCGACGGCCTGGTGCTTGACGTCAAGACCGGCAACGGCGCGGTGATGACCGGTCCTGAACAGGCCCGCTATCTCGCTCGCCGCCTCACCGAGGTGGGTACGCTCGCCGGCGTGCGTACCCATGTGCTGCTGTCCGACATGAGCCAGCCGCTGGCGGACAGTGCCGGTAACGCGCTGGAAATCGCGGAGGTCATCGACTGCCTGGGCGGCAATCCGCGAAGGGAGTCGTTGATGACACTCAGTCGCGAGCTGGCGGTCGAAGCCCTTGTGGCCGGAGGTCTGGCGAATGATCGCGACCAGGGCGGAAAACAGGTCGACGAAGCCCTCGACACCGGCCGTGCGGCGGAACGTTTCGGCGCCATGGTCGAGGCCCTGGGCGGGCCGTCCGATTTTGTCGAGCATCCCGAGCGGCACCTGCCGCAAGCGCCCGTGGTCGAGGAAGTCTTTGCCGGTCACCCGGGCTTTGTGGCAGCCATCGACGTTCGCGCACTGGGCATGGCAGTCGTCGATCTCGGTGGCGGTCGTCGTCGCGCCGAAGACCATATCGATCCGGCCGTGGGGCTGACCGGTCTGGTGCAGATCGGCGACGAGGTCGGTTCGGATCGGCCCCTGGCCCGGATTCATGCACGCAGCGCCGAAGATGCCACCCAGGCTGCGGAGGCCGTTCGGAAGGCCTGCCGTATCGCTGAGCAGCGTCCGCGAGCGGTGGAATTGATTTCTCAAAGACTGACTCCCGGAGAATCCTGACATGCCGCGTGCTCTCGTCATCGTGCTCGACTCCTTTGGTATTGGCGCGGCTGCCGACGCCGAACGCTTTGGCGACACAGGGGCTGACACCCTCGGTCATATCGCCCAACACCGGCTCCGTGCCGGCCGGCCGTTGTCGTTACCCAACATGGCGCGGCTGGGCTTGTTCCACGCGCACCGGGCCAGCACGGGAACGCTCGCCGCCGGCGTTGCCCTGCCCGAACGGGTGGAAGGCGCCTGGGGTTATGCAAAAGAGCTCTCCAGCGGCAAGGACACGCCCTCCGGTCACTGGGAAATGGCCGGTGTGCCCGTTCGATTCGAATGGGGCTATTTCCGCGAAAGGGGGAACAGCTTTCCACCGGAATTGCTCGAGGCGCTGATCGAGCGTGCCGAGCTGCCGGGTGTGCTGGGCAACTGCCATGCCTCCGGTACGGAGATCATCGCCAAGCTTGGTGTCGAGCACATCGAGACCGGCAAGCCCATCGTTTACACATCCGCCGATTCGGTCTTCCAGATTGCCGTGCACGAGCAGTTCTTCGGCCTCGAACGCCTCCACCGGCTGTGTGAAATCGCGCGCGAGCTGCTCGATGACTATTGCGGCGACCATTGCGGCGACAATCGCATCGGCCGCGTCATCGCGCGTCCTTTCGTGGGCAATCACCCCGGCGACTTCAAGCGCACCGGCAATCGTCGCGACTACAGCCTGCCACCACCGGCCCCGACGGTGCTCGAGCGCCTGGTCGACGACGGCGGCGAAGTCATCGCCATCGGCAAGATCGCCGATATCTTCGCGCATCAAGGCATCAGCAAGACGGTCAAGGCCGATGGCAACGCGGCCCTGATAGACGCCACGCTCGAGGCGATGGACGATGCCGGGGAACGCAGCCTGGTGATGACCAACCTGGTCGATTTCGACATGATCCATGGTCACCGGCGTGACCCGGAAGGCTACGCGCACGCCCTCGAGCACTTTGACAAGAAGCTTCCCCATCTCATTGAAAAATTGAACGATGATGACCTGCTTCTTTTGACCGCCGACCACGGCTGTGACCCGACTTTCGCCGGCAGCGACCATACGCGTGAGCACGTTCCGGTCCTGGTGCGCGGCGTCGGTTTTCATCCGGGCAGTATCGGCGAGCGGGAAACCTTCGCCGACATCGGCCAGACGCTTGCGGCATTCTTCGGGCTCGACGCGCTTTCCGACGGTGAGAGCTTCCTGACAAACGCTGAACAGACAGCTGAACAGACAGCGGAGACACAATGACCGAATCGATCGAACCGCAGTTGCTCGCGGATCTCAAGCGACTGCGCAGCAATGCCTATGCGCCCTACTCCGATCACCCCGTTGCGGTCATGATCGAAACCGATTCCGGACAACGCTTTGGCGGCAACAATGTCGAGGTGGCACATTTCAAGAGCGTCTGCGCCGAGGCCTCGGCCATTTCGGCCATGATTGCCGCCGGCGAACGATCCATCCGGAGCGTCTGGGTGCTGGGTCCCAACGACCTTCCTTGTACACCCTGCGGTGACTGCCGACAGCGACTGCGGGAGTTCGGGGCCGAAACAACGGAGATCAGGGCCGTCGATGACAACGGCCGGGTGACTCGAACGCATACGCTCGATCGGCTCCTGCCGGACGCCTTCGGGCCGGAAAACATTCCCGGCTGACCGACTGGCGTCCTGACTCGATTTCGGGGTACGCTGGAAGCCTGAAATCAGGGGAGAGCAAGCGTTGTTCGTGACGGCGGCCGTTGGAAGACGAGCGCAAGCGATTGCCGCCCTGTTGCTGCTTCTGGCGTTGGACCAGGCGCAGGCCGACGACATCATCGTGGTCGGCGGGGAAGACGGCTATCGCCCCTACGAAACCCTCGATGACCGTGGCCGTCCGGTCGGATTCAATATCGACTTGATGCGCGCCATCGCCGAAGCGGGTGATTTCGAGCTGCGCTTCGAACTCGGCGGCTGGGACGAGATGCGCGATGCGCTGGCCACCGGTCGCATCGATGTCCTGGGCATGTTCGTGTCGTCCGGCCGGGCACGAACGGTCGACTTTGCACAACCGCATGTCATCGTCCACCACCGGCTCTTCATTCCGGCGGGCGGTGAACCCGTCGCGCGAATTGAGGGACTCGAGGGCCGGCGTGTCGTCGTGCAGCGACAGGCCTATAGCCATGAATACCTGATTCGGCATCATCCAGAGATCGAGCTCACGCTCGTCGACACCGATGCCGAAGGCCTCGAGTTGCTGGCCGATGGCGGACACGACGCCGCCCTGCTCACCGAGCATCGGGGGCGCTATACGCTCGAAAAGCGGGACATCGAGAACCTCGCCGTCTCCGGCCCGCCCGTGTTGCCGGTCGAGTACGCCCTGGCCGTCAAGCGCGGTAACGACGCGCTGCTGGAAAAGCTCAACGACGGGCTCGACGAAGTGATGGCCAGCGGCGAGTTCGATCGCATTTACGCGCGCTGGTTGCAGCCATACGATGAGCCGGATCAGGCCACCAGCCGTACGACGTTGATTGTCTTCTCCATTGCCGCGCTCCTGGCATTGCTGGCACTTGCCTGGTTGTCCAGAAAGTTGATCGTCTACCGCCGCGAGATGAACGCGGCGCGGCAACAGCTTGCCTACCTGCGCGAGCACGACACACTCACCGGGTTGCTCTCGCGTCACGCCCTGGAGCGTCGCATCGACGAACTCTGTCACAACCCCGGATCAGGCAAGCACAGCCTGCTCAATATTAACGTCGACCAGTTCCGGCTTCTCAACGAAAAGCTGGGGCACGCCGAGGCCGACAAATTGCTGCAGACCCTGGCGCATCGCTTGGCGGGGCTGATTCCTTCCCGTGCCGAAATCGCCCGTCTCGGCGCCGACGAGTTTGCCATTCTCCTGACCGATACCGAACGGGAATCGGCCAGGGAAATCGGACAAGAAATTCTTTCAGAGTTTGCTGGCCGCCCGCTGTCCGATGGCGACGATCATCGGCCCGTCACGCTCAGTATCGGATTGGTCAGTTTCTCCGACGGAGAAGACAGTATCGAGCGTATTCTCCGGCGGGCGGACTGTGCCTGTGTGGCCGCCAAGGAAGATGGCGGCAACCAGCTTCACGCCTGGCATCCGGAGGACCTGCGGCTGGCGGAAAAGTACGGAGAGCTCGGCTGGGTAAGCCGTATTCAGTCCGCGCTGAACGAAAATCGCATGCTGCTCTACTGGCAACCCATCGTGCCCACCGGCGAACCACCCTATCGCACGGTCGGCGTCGAGATACTGATACGGATGCGTGCCGACGACCCGGACGAAGAGCCCATCACGGCCGCTCGGTTCATGCCCGCGGCGGAGCGTTATTTCATGACCACCCAGATCGATCGCTGGGTCGTCAACTCGATGCTGGTCTGGATGGCGCGCAATGGCTCCATCATCGAGAAGCTCGAACGCGTCAATATCAATCTTTCCGGCCGGAGCCTGGGTGATGCCCGTTTCCTGAACTTCCTTGATCGGCGCACACGAGAACACGCCAGGTTGCTACCGAAGCTTTGCATCGAGGTGACCGAAACGGCGTTGATCAGCAATCTGGAGGCTGCGAGGGAGCTTCTGGAGCGACTGCACCGTGGTGGGTGCCGCATCGCTCTGGACGACTTTGGAACAGGGGTTTCCTCAATGAATTATCTGCGCCAGCTTCCGGTGGACTACCTCAAGATCGACGGCAGTTTCGTGCGCGATATCGACCGCGACCCCGAGGCCTTCGAGTTCATCAGCGAAGTCAATCGGCTTGGTCATGCCATGGGCAAGATCACGGTTGCCGAGTGTGTCGAAACCGAAGCGCTTGCTCACTGCCTGGTACGGGCAAAGGTCGATTTCATGCAGGGCTACCTGATCGGTTATCCGCAGCCGCTGGATGATCTCGACGCCCACCTCTCGGCGCAACAAAGCAAGGCGCCGAACAAGTCCTGACTTGAATAAAAAAAGGCCCCGCCGAAGCGGGGCCCGAATGCTGCAATGGGTCTGTCTGAAGAATGAAGCTTTTGCTTACTGGCCCAGCGGTGCGGTGCGATCGAGACCGACCGTCCAGCCCTTGGTCCAGTCAGCGCCCGAGCCCGAAATTGCACCGGCGTAGTCAACGTTGTCGAAGAAGTCGTCTTCGAACGGGACGGCGCCGATGCCGATGGCCGGGGAGCCGGCATTCGGAACATAGTTGTCGAGGTCCGGATCAGCTTCCACGTTGCCCGGGAAGCTGAAGAACCAGTCCGCGACGCTGAACAGGTCTTCGCCATCTTCGCTGAAGGTCTCGCCGCAGCCGCCGACGACGCTGTTGGCGATGGTCAGGTTGGCTTCGTTCTGGAAGGTTGATTCGTTGTCGATGTCGAGGCAGAACTCGCCGAAGCCGGTTACCACGGTGTTGGCGATGTTGGCGCCGGTGCCTTCACGCAGCAGGATGCCGATGTCGGTGTTGGACTGGCCGATATAGGTCATGTTGGCCAGCATCGGCTTGGCGCGCGGAGTCGAATCGTTGGCGTCGCCGTTGTTGTCGGCTTCGATGCCCTGGTCGCCGTTATCGGTGTACTGCTTGGCCAGAACATACTGCGCCTTGCCCTGCCAGCCCTGGGTCCAGTCGAGGCTGTCGTCGCCGATGCCGGTCAGGACCAGGTACTTGGCATTGACCGTGCCGCCGAAGAACTCGACGCCGTCGTCTTCGTTCAGGTGAACCTGGATGTACTCGACCGTGGTCCCGTCACCCACGCCCTGGAAGGCGATACCGTTGAGTTCGTTTTCTTCGCTGAACTGGCGGCCGGCGTTCGAGACGACCACGTAGCGCATGACACCGCTGTTGTCGTGCGGGTCGTTGCCGCCGTAGGTGCCGGAATTGCCTTCGCCCTGCGCGGTGCAGGGGTCGGTGCCTTCCGAGCAGCCGTTGATCGGGGCGAAACCGTTGATGACCACACCGCCCCACTCGGCGCGCGTGGCGGCGTCCGGGCCGCGCATGATGATCGGGTTGCTTGCCGTGCCTTCAGCAAAGATCTGACCACCCTGCTTGACCACCAGCGTGTCGGTATCACCCAGGGTGCCACCGACCAGTTCGGTGTTGGGCTCGATCGTCAGGGAAGCGCCGTCGTTGATGATGAGCTGGCCCTGGATCAGCCAGGTGATTTCGTTGGTCAGCGTGATGTCGCCGTCCTGCTCGCCACCGACGATGCAGCTACCTTCCAGCGGGCCGGCCGATGCGAATGACGGGCAGCTCGAGAAGGATTCCTGGACAGCGCATTCCGCGCCCTGGACGACGGGCTGAAGGTCGAGCGTACCCGAACCGTCCGCACCGTCGTAGTCCATGGTGATGCTGTTGCAGCTGTTGAACTGCAGCGTGGCGCTGCCCCAGCTTTCCTGCGTGGCATCGCCGGCCACGAAATCGGGGCCAAACGTGCCGCCCTCGAGTTCGAGAACGTCCAGTTCGGCCGTGTTGGTGTTCTGGTCGATGGAGCCGACGGCGATCAGCCACAGTGGCGCCCCGTCACGATAGGTAAACCACTGGGCCAGAACGCCGTTGCCGAACTCCTGGTCGTTATTGGGAACGATATCCAGGATCAGGCCACGGCCGTCCTTGCCGGCTTCGCTGTAGTTGCCGGTGAATTCTTCATTGACAACGAAGGCGTTTGCCGAGCCGATCAGCATTGATCCGACTGCAAACGCCACCAGGTTGCGCTTCATATGTTTGAGCATGCTTGTTTCCTCTGCTTTCATTTCGCGAGTGAAGGACGATGAACTACCGTCATCATGCTCAGAGTATTGGGCCTGGGTGTCAGATCCGTGACCTGTACATGACCGATTCTTTACAGGCCCTGAGCCTTCAGTATTTCCAGCTGACACCCACGCTGAATTCGCGACCACGCTTGTAGCGTTGCGTGATCTCCTCGCCCTGGCGGACCTCGAATTCGGAATCCAGCAGGTTGCCGAACTCGGCCTTGAAGTCGAACAGATCGAACCAGCGCCACTGAAACACCAGGTCAAGATCGGGTGCGGGCTGCTCATACTTGTCTGGCGCGCCCAGCACGCCGACTTCGACGATGCGCTCGCCCACGGTGTTGAGCAGCAGGGTGGCGGAGAAGTCCCGTTCCTCGTCGTCATAACCGATCTGGACGTTGGCCACATAGGGCGACTGTCCCTGTAGCGGGCGGGATTCATTGGTCAGGATGCCGAGATCCTCGATGAATATCTCGGACTCGACCCATGAGTAGTTGCCGGCCAGGTAGAGCCGATCCCACACCGCTTCGTTACCGAGAAAATTGCTGAAGAAGCCGAGGCTCTTTCGCCACTCCAGTTCGACACCGTAGTTTTCGGCTTCGTCGGCATTGGCGTAGGTCAGGCGCTGCTCGACGCCTGCTTCGACGGTCACTTCGATCGGATTGGCGATGGATTTGTAGAAGAGCCCGAGCGAAATCAACTCGGAGGGCTCCGGATAGTATTCCCAGCGCAGATCCATATGCTCGATCTGGGAGGGTTCAAGTGCGGCGTTGCCGATCACCTCGCGGTTGAGGATCGGGTCGGTGAACGGAGCTGGCGAGAGTTCCTTGAAGTCCGGCCGCACGATCGTTTCGGCGTAGCTGGCGCGGAGCTGCTGGTTTTCGGTCATGTACCAGGTTGCCGAGTAAGCCGGAAGCCGGTCTTCATCGGATAATTCGGCAATCACCGGGGTGGCGCCGGGGTTGAGCAACTGGAACGTCGTGACGTTCTGTTCCCAGTCTTCAACGCGAACACCCCCGGTCAGGCGCAGACGTTCGAAGAAAGTCATGTCGAGGTTGGCGTATCGGGCATCCACCTCGAGCAATGCCGTGTAGTTGTCCGTCTCGCGCGTGGTTTCCTTGAGCACCAACCCGCCCGGGCCGATGAACTCCGTGTTCAGGAACGTTTCCGGATTCTCATCCCGGCGCAGATCGAAGGGCAGACGGTTCGTGCCATCGAACTGGAAGCGGCGGATGCTGGAGTCACGTGACTTGTCCAGGCGCCGCCCGCCGAAGCTGACGTTGCCGGTCATCCAGTCGGATCCGAACGGCACGGTCAGGTCGATGCCGTAATCGGTGGCGTCGTCAACCAGGTCGGAGAAGCGCCGAACGAGGTTGTCGGAGCGACGCGAGAAGATGAAATCCGACTGGTTATCCGGATCGTATCGATAGCGCCGCTGGTCGGGCACGTCACGCCTTGCGCGCGAGTCCGCGTAATCCCACTCCAGCACGGTGTCGCCAATCATTCCGAACGTGTGTTCGCCGCGCAATTGGTGAGAGAGCAGTTCGCGCTCCTCCCACTCCAGCTCGGTGAAGCGGACGATACCGTCTTCGTCCAGGTTGAAGCCTTCCTGGATGAAGGTTTCATCCTGCGTCTGCCGCAGGAGCATCGAGGTCAGGTCGATGCGGTGATTATCCGTGTACTGCAGACCGGCCGTGAGGAAGCCGCTGAGCTCGATATCGCGCGTGGAGCGCTCGACCTCGTATTCGTCATTGGAACGCAGGCTGCCGTCGCCCAGGGGGATGAAGCTGCGACGTTCTTCGGTGCGGGTCTGCCAGGAATCGGACCACATCACCGCCGTGGTGATACCCGCCGTCCAGTCGTCACTGAATTCGAACAGCTTGCCGCCTTCGACCGACAAGCCCAGGTCCGGCCCGACCTCCTCTCGATCCGCCCGGTAAATGGCGGGGAAAGATTCGCCGAGCATCTCGAGCTCTTCCTGCGATAAACCGTCGGGGTTGAACGGCCCTGCCGCTGTCAGCGTTCCGCCGTCCTCGACTGCATCGGCGATGGCCGACGGCAGTTCACGGGTTCCGTCGTCCATCCCCAGGAAGTCGCGATCGCCGCCTTCATAGGTCAGGCCGTCCTTGAATGTCGTGCCCTGCCGCCCGCCGACGGAGACGCTCATCTCGAGGAAGTCTTCTTCCGGGATACCGCGCGTGCGGATTTCCACCACGCCGCCGCCGAAATCCCCGGGCAGGTCGGGCGAATAGCTTTTCTGCACGCGAATCGACTCGATCACCCCGGTCGGGAACAGGTCGAGCGGCACGACCTTGCGCGTCGGGTCCGGGCTGGGCACGTTGGCGCCGTTGAGCAGCGTGCTCGAGTAACGCTCGCCGAGGCCACGGATGAAGATGAACTCCCCGCCGACCAGGGTCAGCCCGGTGACGCGGGCCAGCGCGCTGCCGGCATCACCGTCCCCCGAACGCGAGAACTGCTCGGTGCCGATGATATTGGACACCCCCGAGGTGTCGCGCTGTTCGGCAATCACGGAGGTCACGCTGCCCTGGATATGCGGCTCGACCACGACGTACTCGGCCAGCTCCAGGCCGGATGGCGGAAGCTCGAAGTCCCGCTGCGTTTCGCTTTCACGCTGGATCTGAACGCCGTCGACGGTGCGCGTGGCGAACTCGCTGTGCAGAACGGACACGGCGTATTCGCCGGTGGGGACTTCGATGCGGAACCGGCCGTCGTCGTCGGTGCGCGCTTCGACGGGGGTGCCGCTGACGAACACGCGCGCGCCGGTCACCGGCGAGCCGTCCTCGGTCGAGACGACGCGGCCGACGAGCAAGCCGCTGCCCTGCTCGCCCGTCGGCGCTTCCGGTGCGCCCCGCGGCGCGGGCTGCCGGCCGCCCTCGTGGGAGCTTTCGATGCTGACCCGGGCCTGCCGGTCCGGGCCGGCCAGGGTGATGATGTAGCGGGCGACTTCGCCTTGGCGCACTTCCAGCGGCAGGGCCGCCAGGGCCAGGGCATGTTCGTAGATGGCCAGGCGCGTGCGGCCGGATTCGACTTGGCCGCGCCAGGCACCGTCGGTATCGGTCAGGCCGAACTGCTCGCCGATCTCGACGCGAAGCCCGGGCACCGGCCGCCCGTTTTCGAACACGAGCACGCTGATGTCACCCGTACTGTCGTCCTGGGCTTTGGCCTGCGCCGTAATGAGCAGAAGTAGCACTGTCGCCAGACAGATTGCCAGGAAGCGCCAGTTGGGGAACCTGAGCAGCGTGATCATCAAATACCTCGGAAACATTGGCGGATCAGGTACAGAGCCACGGCTCGTCGCGGCACTGCTCCATGGCTCTTCTGAGCTCGTTGGCCTTGCGGAACAGGTCGTCTTGCGTCAGCCGGGCCAGGTGGGATTCGGCCTGCTCGTAGCGGCCGGTCTTGAACAGCGCGTAGGCCAGTGCATAGCGAATGTCTTCCTCGTTGAGCAGCCCGGTACGGACCAGGTCCGACTCCATGCCGGCTGCCTGGTTGAAGCGGCCCAGCTCGATGAAGATGGCCAGGCGCTGCTTGAGCTTTTTCGACTGGTCGATGACCCGGGCGTTGAGCGTGAGCGCCTGCATCAGCCAGCCGGCCCGGCGGTAGAGTTCGGCCGCCTCGGCCATCAAGGCCGGATCCAGCCGTGCGGCTTCGTTAAGAATGTCGGCGGCCGGCAGGACCTTGTCGAGCTCCAGCCAGGTCTGGGCCAGCACCCGCGCCAGGCGCACGTTGTCGCTATCCTCGAGCCTGGCCGATTCAAGAATGCTCAGCGCCTGCTCGTATTCACCAGCTTCGCGCAGCGCGTTCCCAATGGCCAGGGCGTCATTCGCCGTGGCCTCGCCCTGCGCCATGAAACGCTGGCCCAGGGCGGCCGCCTCCTGGAAGAGCCCCTGCTCGACCAGCAGGTGGACCTGCTGGCGCGTGAAGTCCCCGGCGCGATCCGGAAAGCGCCCGGCTCCCTTCGAGAGCACCTGCCAGGCGGATTCGAGATCGCCCATCTGCCAGTGCGACTGCGCCCGCATGAGATAAACCGAAGGCAGGTCGGTGGTTTCGGCATCGGCGCCGTCAAGCGCTTCGAGGGTGCCGGCATGATCTTCCTGGCCGAAGCGGGCCTGGGCCAGGTAGAGCCAGATGACGTCGGCGGGCGGCTCCTCACGATCCCGGCCAGCCTCGAGTGCGCGCTCGAAAGCGGCCTCGGCCCGGGACAGTTCGTCGAGGTTGAGCGCCACCAGCCCGTCGAGGCTGTGGTACCGGACCCGATCGACATCGGGATCCTCCACATCGATTGCCGCCAGCACGCCGCGCGCCCGGTCATAGTTGCCGTCGCCGATCAGCAGCGCTGCCAGCGACAGGCGCTCGACTTCGTCTTCCGGCGGTGAAGCGGGTTGTTCCTCGGCGCCAGCAGTAGAACCAAGCACCAGAATCAACATGAGCCACAACATGCGCATGATGGCGGGACTCTCCTTGCCAGCCTAGCTGAGGTCGAAGCGAATGCGCTGCTTGGCCCACACGCGCACGTTGCGCCCCTGGTACTGGGCCGGCTCGAAACGCCAGTTCTTGATGCCCTGGACCGCCGACTGCTCGAAACGGTCATCCGGGCCCGACTCCAGCACCTGCACTTTCTCGATCTCGCCGGCGGCGCTGATCAGCAGCGACAGCACCACGTAGCCTTCCACGCCGTCCTTGCGCGCAGACGACGGGTACGGCAGCGGCGTCTGACGGGTCGGCCGCGGCGGCTGGTCGACCGAATCGTCGGTCATGACCACGTCCTGCGTGTCGCCCAGCAGCTCATCGCGCAGACTGCCGAGGTCATCGGACGTGATTCCCGGAATGCCCATGTCGATGCCCGACAAGGAGGTGTCGAGATCGACCATCGGCGGGTTGATATCGCGCGAGCGCCGGGGTTCGGGCTGTTCGCGTTTGACCACCTTCTTCGGCGGCGGCGCCTCCTTGCGGTCGACCTGGAAGCTCGTCTGCTTCGTCAGTTCTTCCGCCTCCGGCCCCTTGGCCAGGCGATTGATCATCAGCAAGGTGCCGATGATGAGAACCGACCCCAAGAACATGAAGGTCAGGCCGTAGGTCCATTTCCTGATTTCTGAAGTCATGCGTCGTCCTCCTTGTGGCTCTGGCATGAAAATCTGTTGCGGGTCATCAACCACGACCGGCTTCTTCGACGGTGGCCACGCCGACGTCGGCGGCGCCGGAACGGCGCGCCTGGTCGACCACCTCGACCAGCTTGCTGGCCGGTACATTGCTGTCGGTGACGACCAGCACGGATTGGGAAGCGGCACCCTGAAGCATGTCCCTGAGCTTGCTCTGGATGACCCAGGTACGAATCGGCTGGCCGTCCAGCCAGGTCTCGCCGCTGTTGTCGATGTACAGACGAATGGCCTTGGTCGATGCCTGCTCCGAGGTGGTGGCGCTGGGGCGCTCGAGATCGAGCTTCATGTCCTTGACGAAAGTCGTCGAGACCATGAAGAAGATCAGCAGGATGAAGACCATGTCGATCAGGGGTGAAATGTCGACGGCCTGTTCGGTATTGGCGCGTTCGCGAAATCTCATGCCGGGCTGCCTTTCTGCACGCGTGCGCAGAGAATGTCCTTGACCTGGGCCAGCTCGATCCGGATCACCGTGGCGCGCTTTTCGAGCATGCCGCCGACGATCAGGCCGGGAATGGCCACGGCCAGGCCCATCTGGGTGGTGAACAGTGCCTGGGAAATGCCGCCGGCAATGCCGCCCGACTGGGCGAACAGCGACATGTCACCGAGCGAATCGAAGGTTTCGATCATGCCCACCACCGTGCCCAGCAGGCCCATCAGGGGGGCGACGGCAACGATGGTCATGATCAGCTTGTGGAAGCGCTTGATGTCGCGCTCGATCGGCCAGAAGGCATCGTCGAGAAGGCGCCTCAGATCGCCGTGATTCGAGCGTGCGATCCGCAGGCCCTGCTCAATGGCCTTTTCGATCACGCCGCGTGGCGGGTGATCGAGACCTTCCGGGTTCTTCTGGATGATGCGGCGCACTGATCGCAGGTTGCCCCGCTTGAGCGCGGCGAACCGGTAACCGATGGCAAACCACAGCACCACCGTGGCCAGCACCAGCGGCGGCATGACATAGCCGCCCACTTCGAAGTAGAACCGGAAGTCATTGACCAGTTCGTCCAACATCAGCCGCCGACCTGCTCCGTGTCGCCCCGGGCTTCGAGGTACTGGTTGGTCACGCGCAGCGTGGCCTTCTCCATGTCGTCCTTGATGCGCTCGGCCCAGCTCGAAAGCAGGTTGCCGAACAGCAGCGTCGGGATGGCCACGATCAGGCCGAGCTCGGTGGTCACCAGGGCGATCGAAATACCGCCGGAGAGCAGCTTGGGATCGCCGGTGCCGAATTCGGTAATCACGTCGAAGGTCGAGATCATGCCGGTGACCGTGCCGAGCAGGCCCAGCAGCGGCGAGACCGCGGCAATCACCATGATGAAGGCGCCGAAGCGATTGAGATGCCCGGACTCGTGCAGGATCGATTCGGACACGATGTCTTCAAGATGTTCGCGGTCGCGATCGAGGTTGCGGATGGCCGAGGCCACCACGCGGGCGGTCGCACCCTTGCGCTTTTTGAGCATCGACAGCGCGGCTTCACGGTCGCCACGGCGGACCGGTGCGGCCACGTCATCGAGAATACGGCCCGTCGAGGTGCCGGCGCGCCACAGGAACAAGGCGCGCAAGGCGACCAGCGCGGCGGCCAGCAGGCCCAGGAAGAAGATGATCCAGCCGATCACGCCGCCGCTGGAGATGGTCTCGAAGACGCCCTTGCTGCCCTTCTCTTCGACTTCCGAGCTGAGCGTTTCATATATGAAGATCGGCAGGGGCGAGACCATTGTCCCGGCCGCCAGGGTACGGGCAGCTTCGGCCGAGTCTTCGTTCCAGAGCTTGAGTTCGCCCTCGCCGGCCGGCGCCAGGGCGCCCGCACCGCGCTCGCTGACCCCGAAACTGGCGATGCGGCCGACGTGGATGATTTCGCCGTCCACCCGCGTGCCGTCGGCCAGGAAGAACTCACCACTTTCCCGCTGAACTGCACCGCGCCGCTTCAGCTCCTTGCGCACGGTTTCGAACATGGCCGCCACGTCGTCGGTCTGTGGCACCTCGTCGCCTTCCAGCTGCGGGGCTTCCCAACCATCGATCGTTGCCTCGGCCTGGAGAAAGGTGTTGGCCAGCAGGTTGACGTTGTCGCGGGCGGACTCGACCGAACGCTCGGATTCGAGCACCTGTTCATCGAGGCGGTCGCCGCGGCTGGTCAGCTCGACCACCCGGCGCTCGAGTGATTGGATATCCGACTGCAGCTGTTGCCGATCGGCTTCGCTGGTTTCCTCGAACTCGGCGATGCGCCGCTCCAGGTCGCGCTTTTGCCCCTGCAGGAAGGCGAACTCCCGCTGAAAGGCTTGTTCCAGCGAAGGAGCCTGGGCGGCTACGGGGCGTTCTTCCGGTTCGGACTGCCCAGCCTCGGTGTCCGGATCGCTCTGAGAGGCGGCTTGAGCGGCCTGTTCGGCCTCGGGCTGCGCCGGCTCGTCCTGCGAAATCACTGGCGCCGCAAGCCAGACGCCGGCGAGCAGAATCAGAATGTGAGAAATACGGATGCTCATTGTTCGGACTCCAGCCGGATGGCGCCGTTGGGCAGTTCGAAGTAGCCGGTGCGGATCTGCTTCTTGAGCGACTCGAACAGCTTGTCGATGCGCTGGACGGCCGCGCGGTCGTCCAGGCGGGCGAAGCGCCAGTCCCCGCCGCTGCGTTCGGCCTGCCCGTAGTCGCCGTCGCGCGTTTTGAAGTACATCGCCACCGTGCCGAGCCGCGCCACGTCCGCCAGGACCTGCTCGCCGTCGAGCTGGATGACCTGGCTGTGGAGGCCGTTCTCACGCGTCAGCCGCAGTTCGTCCTCGTAGAAGCCCCAGAGGCGATTGACGGCCCGCGGCGGCGCCAGCGAACCGGTTTCGAGCTGCGTCTGGATTTCGTCAAGCGCATCCATGCGCTCCTGCGGCTTGAACGGCAGGGAGGTTTCGATGTGCCGCCGCAGGGAGGCGATCGCTTCCTCGGCCACGGGCACCAGCGACTCGCCGGCGATGCCCGCCTGCTCGGCCCGCTCGCGATTGGTTTCGAGATCTTCTTCCAATTGGTCAACGCGCAACTGCTCGCGCCGCAACGTGGCCTCCAGCTCGCCCTTCTGGGCGGCCAGCGAGCTCATTTCGTTGCGGTGCTGGTCCTGCTTGCGGTTGAGCTCGGAATTGAGCGACTCGACCTCGCCGCGAATGCGCACCAGCTCTTCGGCCAGTGCTTCCAGGTCGTCTCCCTCACCCGCGGACTGGGCCGAAAGGATCAAGGGAAACAGCAGCATCCCGATCAGCAGACCGGGCTGATAAACTCGCCTTTGCATCAATGCTCCACCCGTGGTGTGTGGCTTTAGAACGTTGCGAGCTAGGGTAGAGACACTTCGTTGCACCTCGGTGACGTGAATATGACGAGCCTGTTTCAAAAGCTGTCATTGAACTGAAATCATTCGTTTGGCCATTCATGGACGCGGCACTACAAGTCATCGCAAGATCAAGGACCTTCAACGAGCAATGGACAGAGACTTCTGGCATGAGCGCTGGCATCGCCGGGAAATCGGATTTCATCAATCCGACATCCACTGGGCACTCAAGCGTCACTGGAATGAAATATCGGATGGACGCACCGTCCGCGTACTGGTGCCCCTGTGCGGCAAGAGCCATGATCTGCACTGGCTGGCGCAGCAGGGTCATGGCGTGGTCGGTATCGAACTCAGTCCTCAGGCCGTAAGCGAGTTCTATCAGGAATGGGGAAAAGAGCCGACGCGAACCGCAGCGGGTCGGCTAAATCATTGGCAAGCGAACAACGTCGAATTGTTCGAGGGCGACTTTTTCGAATTCAATTCAGGCGGTGCATTCGAACTGTTCTACGACCGAGCAGCCCTGGTTGCCCTGCCCCGACCGGTGCGTCCGAGTTATCTCGATCATCTTCGATCCTTGCTGGATGACAACGCCCACGGCTTGCTGGTCACTTTCGAATATGACCAGACGGAAATGGACGGCCCGCCTTTTTCCGTCCACGAGGATGAACTGATGGACTACCCCGGCCTGCAGTTCCAACTGCTCGAACGCCGCGACGCATTGGCCGAGCATGCGCGCTTTGCCGAACGCGGGCTGACCGCCCTGCACGAATGCGCGTGGCTCGTCAGGCCGAGCCCCTAAATCAGACCCAGCGATGCCGTGACGGCCAGAAACACCACGCACGCACCGGCCACAAGACTGTAGTGGATTCGATGCCCCCTGCTCCACCACTGCTGTCGCCATGCAAGGACTGCGGCGAAGACGGTCACAATGGTCAGCACCGCGATGACCCATGGCAGGTAGAAGATCCACTCGAATTCGCCTGATACACCGAAAGCCAGCAGAAACGGATTGATCGAGGCCGCGTCCCTGATGGCGAATAGGAGTCCCGCGGCAAGAATCAGCGCCAGCAACGCGGCCAGCGCAGCAGCCGAGCGGGAAGACCTTTGCAATCCGGATACGACGCTTGTGGAGCTGCCACGATATCGGCCAACCAGCGCACCGATCGGCCAGCCGACAACGCCGGATAGAAGAACGAGACCAATCAACCCCGCGCCAGCAAACACGGGTATACCAGGCCCCTGCTGAATGCTTCGCGCAACCGGATAGACGCCGCGACTGAGATGGACGTCGGTCACGAATGAAAGTGAAGGAAGCTCTGCCACGCAACTGGTATCCAGCTCCCGACCGGGGTCGTCGAGAAACCGGCTCAACAGCTTGCGGGTGCAGTCGGTCCGCGGGGACACCGCGTGGCCGTGGGCAGGGACCTCGACGAAGGTGCTGTTTGGTAAGGTCTCGGCGACCAGACGGCCGTAGTCGGGCGGCGTGACGGGATCGAACTCGCCGCCTAGGATGAATGTTGGCAAGTCGCTTCGAATCGGTTCGAAGATCGATAAATCCGCCCGTTCGTCGTGCCAGACATCGCATTCGGGATGCCGGTTCCGTTGCTCCAGGATGACGCCAAGCCGTGGATATTCCCTGCGGGCTGACTCGAGCTTCCCCTTCGGATTAAAAGGCGCAACCTCGTAGCATTCTACCGAGAGGTTCAGGCCCCGGCTGTTCTGCCCGGGCATTCGGACCATGCGCTCCGCCAGGGCCCGCCAGACATGGCCGCCTTTCTGTCCCCCTCCGCGGACTAGGAGAGGCAGGATTGAGGGAAACCGCTGGTTGTAAAGCCCCCGGAAAACGCCTCCGACGGCCAGCGAACGATCAACTACCAGCCGACCTTCCGGAAAACGAGCCGTATCCTCCATTTCGAGTTCGACGGGATCCTGTTCCAGGCGATCAAGCCAAGTGTGGAAGTCCGCCTCCAGATCGGGGTAATCCCCGCGGCACGCCTTGTCTGCTGCGCACTGCTCGAACACGCGTTCTAGCGAGCGCGCCAACGCCCCAGGGCTCTCAACCCACAGTCTGACGTTGGGCGGGGACGTTGAATCGAGGATCACGCTTCGGATTCCAGAGGGCGCTTCTCGCATCGCTGTCAGCGCGAGCCTCGATCCATAGGAAATGCCGAACAGGTTCCATTGCTGGTAGCCCAACGCCCGACGCAGGTCAGACAGGTCCCGCGCACTGGACTGGCTGTTGTAGGCGGAGAAATCGATCCCCTTTGCCAGCATCTTCTCCCGGCATTCCTGCGCGGCCTCGACACGGCGAGCCATGGCTTCTTCGGGCTCAAGGCCGAGAAACCTTGTTGTATAGAGAATCTGGTCCAGCTCATCGCAGAAGTCAGGGTCGGAGTAACCGGTCCCGCGCTGATCGTAGAAGACGAGATCGCGCTTCTCCCGCAACCGGCTCCAGAATTGGCCCTCGACCCATCGCGGTATGTGATACACGGAGCGACCGCCGGGGCCGCCGGCGAGATACACCAGCGGATCGGGCTCCGGATCACCGGCTGTACTGCGCATGATGGCCACCGCCAGTCGCAGTGTGCCTTCCTCGTGGTCTTCCCGGTTCTCCCAAACCACCAGCTCGCCGCAGTCGACGTCCTCCAGCGGCTTTTCGGTTTCGAAATGACAGTCCGTGGGTTCGAAGCGCGGGACTTCGTCCTGAGCGGACACATTCGTCAGCGCGGCGATTCCTATCAGTGCAAGAGTCATTCGAATCGTCATATCTGCCTCCTCAAGTATCCCCAAGCAACCCCTTCATTCCAGCCCCTGTCGCTCGATCAGTCGCTGATAGAACACCACCCCGCGAGCGAGTGAATCGATCGGCAGGCGTTCATTCGTGTCATGCGGGTTAAGGGAATCATCCTCGCTGATAACAACCGGCTCGAACTTCAGCAGTGCATCCGCAGTGAGTGCGTAATGCCTGGCATCAGAGGCCGCCAGTCCAAAGCCCGTAATCAGTGGATCGATCGGCCCAAAGGCCTCTCCGATCACTTCCTTGAGATGTGTCACCTGCGGTGCGGACGGATCGGTCGCCGGGGGCGCTTCAAACGCGCGTTCCTGGTGTATGGAAACCTTGATGGAATCATCATTGATTGTTTCCCGAACCCAGTTTCGGACGAACTCGATGTCGTCGCGTGGATGCACTCTGAAATTGACGAGAGCGCGTGCCGTCTTGGGAAGCACATTGTCTTTCTGGCCACCATCGATCACGGTCGGCGAATGCGTGGTGCGCAGAATCGCGGTGCCTCCCGGCATGGACTCGATGATCCGTTCGACCACTGGTTTGGTGATCCACGTGTTTGCCACGAGCAATCGCTCCAAGTAGGAACGGCGCTGCACCCTGGCCTTGACCATTTCCAGCGCCAGGCCCTCCAGACCGCCCGGCAAACTTGAATTCGATAGCCGCATGAGCGCTCGTGAAAGGCGAAGAATTGCATTCGGTCTGAGCGGGACCGCGGAATGTCCGCCGACCCCTGTAGCTGTTAGCTCAAAGGTCACGTATCCCCGCTGGGACAATGTAATCTGTGCCCATTTGCTCGATCCGTCGGTATGGATCGAACCACCACCTGATTCGTCGAGAACCCAATCCAAGTGGATGCCCTGCTCTGCGAGCCTTTGCGACATGGCGCCAGCCCCATTCGAACCGCCAATTTCCTCGTCGTGTCCGAAAAGCAGATAGATATCGCAGGACGGTGTATAGGCGTCCTCGGCTAATCGCTCCACAGCTTCCATGATCATGACGAGATTCGACTTGGTGTCGACCGATCCACGTCCCCAGACATAGCCATCGGCAACGGTGCCGGCAAAGGGTGGATGTGCCCATTCCTCGATGCTCTCCTCTTCGACCGGAACTACATCGAGATGGCTGATGAAGCCGACGGGCTTGCAGTCGGATCTTCCGGGCCAGCGGTAGAGAAGAGACAGTTCATTGATTCGCTCACGCTCCATCACGCCATGGGCGTTTGGATAAGTCGCCTCGAGCCAGTCATGGAATGCCAGAAAAGGTTTGGCTTCGTTCGGCCTCGGCGTGTCGCTGGATATGGTGCGAAACCGCACCGCCTCGGCGAGATGGGTGGCAACCTCGGCCCCGTCAATACCGCTCACCCGCTCTTCAATCTCCTCGTCGGGTGGTTCCGCATCGATTCGCGTTGACGGCATTCGTGCCGTATTCCAGACCATGATGGCAATCACCCCAACGAAGGCGATCGTGATTGCGAGCAAAATTCCTTTCCAGGACATTATTCCCTCCCGTACTCACCTCGGAGCACTACGGCAATCACGTGTCCGGTGAAGCCACTCTCCTTATTTCGCCCTCGGGCAAGGTGGCCTCATTGCGGTAATGGGTTTCAAGCTTTTTTCGGACGTGCCGGGCGCCATCTTTGGTCAGGTGCCCCAATTCATCACGAAACTGGTCGCAGCTTGCCACTTTCGGCTCGGGCCCGACTTCAACCATGTTTTGCTCGGCAACTAGACGGATGCCTTCGACAATGTCGGATTGGTTGCGGGCCGCAAGAACTTCCTGGCACGCCCCCTCGGGTGCCCCCACCACTGGCTGCATCACGATCTGCCGGACGGCCGGGGAGTTTTCTCGGATCAGTTCCGCGACGGATTCGATGACGCTTGCCCACTCGTCTGCTGACCGGGCCGCGCCGGAGACGTTGAAGACCACCCGGTCGACCTGATCACGGTCGCAGTGTGCGGCCTTCTCGTGCGTCGTGGCGGGAGTTGCCGACCAGGCTGGAAACCCCGGATCTGTCCATTTTTCGACGGACGCGCCCATGTAGAAACCGCCCTGCCAGGTGGGCAGGAAGGCCCCGGCCTGCAGCGACGGAGATCGCGGCGGCCCGTCGCCTGCCATGTAATCAGCGAGCGACAGCCCGCCGTACCACTCCAGTGACTGGGAGAAACCGAGTACCTGGGTGCACGAAAATTCATCCGGCGCTTTCTTGCGCCCCCACCGGGCCAGCCCGTTTTCCCACTTGTCGTGGGTCAGTCGAACCGCGTCGCCGCCTTCGAACGGTATAGCCCAGAGCTCACCGTAGGGCTGCGGTGCCGAAGACAGGAGCCACTCGTCGTTCATCCCGCTCCGACCGGAAATGAACAGGATCCATTTTCCGTCCGGCGAGAATCGCGGATGCATGTCGCGGCCGGTAACGCCAACCAGGTCCGGCTCCAGGAACCGTTGCTCGCTGCCGTCGAGTCGCTGCAGCAGCAGCCGGTAACCGGAACCGCCGCCGTAGCCTTGCTGGCCGATCTGGTTGAGTTGTTCTCCGTCTTCGGCATCGAGCCCTTCCCGGCCGGTGGCGAAGACGATCCATTCGCCGTCCGGCGAGATGTGAGGCGCGGTGTCGGTGGCCGGATGACGGGTGAGACGGCGCGGATTGGCGCCGTCGTCTTCCATGATGTAGATCTCCTTGTTGCCGTCGCGGCCACTGCGGAAGACGATGTGCCCGCAATCCGACGACCAGGCCGGGAAGGCATCGTTGGAGCTGTCGTCGTCAGTCAGGTTCTTCAGCTCCGTACCGTCCGCCTGCATCGTCCAGATATCCACGGGCGCATCCACCGGCGCGAAGTCGGGGCCTGCGTTGAACGCAATGCGGCCGTCTTTTCGGCAGGTCGAGGTGGCCCAGCCGCCAAGCGAGTCGCTGTCGAGCACAACCTGCCGCCCGGAGCCGTTGATGCGGGAAGTCACGATCGGCGGTATGCCGTGGTCTTCGACATAACCCGTTTGCGGAAGCGCCTCGCCGTAGGCCAGCCGGCCGTCGGGCAGGAAGTCGGGAAAGTAGCCATGCATGCCGACCAGTTCGACGGTTCTGTCCGGCAGTTCCACGGTGGCCTGGGTGCCGGGTCGGAGCAGCGGGTTGCCATCCGCCTTGGGTGCTAGATCGTCGATGGGCCCCGGACCGTGGCAGGCGATCTGCCCGTCCGGACCGACAGCCGGTGAGAAACAGGCCAGTTCGCGCGCTTCCTTCAACAGGGGCGAAGGATCGGTGCCCTGCTTCGCTGCAAAATGGATGGTGCCCGTCTTGTATGAAGGGGTCTGCCGGGGACGCAACGGGGACTGGCCGTGAAAGACGATGCTGTCACCTTTACGCACTGCCGGTGTGAGCATATGCAGGGATTCCGACCGGACCGAGGGGCGAACCTCGCTGCCGTTAACGTTGGCTTGCCAGATATCGGTCGACCACTCGGGGCCGGACATCATGCTAGCGATCTCCGCCGTGTGGAAATAAATGACTTCACCGTCGCGCGACCAAACCGGCGCACCGAATATTCTGGCGCCGGGCTGCATGCGAAACGGAGTCTCGCCCACCAGTCGCCGCCTGTTCGAGCCGTCGGCGTCCATCAGGTGAATATGGGTCACGATACTTTGCGCGCGAGCGGCACGCGCAGTATTGTCCAGCTGGACCTCGGTTTCATCCAGCTGGCGCGAGAAGGCGATGGTCGACCCATCCGGTGAAAAGGCCGGCTGGAAGTCGCCGATCGAATCCTGCGTCAGGTTCATGGCAGCTTCTTCCGCCTCGGCCGGGGCATCCGGCCTGAAGGGCATGACGAAGATGTCGGCATGACCATCGCGAGTGCTGACGAAAACGATCTTGTCGCCGTCTCTCGAGATGTCGGCGGCATCGTCCATTCCACGACTGCGGGTGAGGCGAACCGGCTCGCCTCGATTCTTCAGGTCGAGGGCATAGAGATCGGCATTGCCGTTTCGCTCGGAGGTGAAGACCAGCCACCGACCATTTGACGAGAATGCGGGGTTGTAGTCCAGTGCAGGATGATCGGTGATTCGCCTGGGTTCGCTGTCCTTGCCGTCGACAAGGTAGATATCCTGATTGGCCGGGCGAAGGGTGGTGAAGACGATGGTTTCTTTCGGGTATTCGGGGGGCGAGGCCAGGCATGGCCAGCCCGGGCCCAGCAAGAGCAGGACAGTCAGGTGCTGGAGGATTTTCGGCATTGCAACGCCTCCCAGCCAAGCCGCATTCCGAGGGTAGCGCCCGAGGCTGGCCGGTTCAAGTTCCGACTTTTCTCCCCATTACCCGGGATTCGTGCTATTGTGCGCCCCGCATTGGGCTGCTGCGCTTACCTGCAGTGGAAAAACCGATGCCCTCTCGCGGATAGTATGTAGACCAAGGCCTCTCCCCGATTTGTAGTTCGCCCGATTGACGGGCTTTTCTTTGCCTTGGTTTCTACAAGGAAACACCATGAATTTCGATTCCCTCGGCCTCAAGGCCGAATTGCTGCGTGCTGTCAGCGAACAGGGCTATACCCAGCCCACGCCCGTCCAGGTAAAAGCCATTCCGGTCATTCTCGAAGGCCGTGACATCATGGCCAGCGCCCAGACCGGCACCGGCAAGACCGCCGCCTTTACCCTGCCCTTGTTGCATCGTCTCAGCGAACGGAGTGGCCACCAGCGCCAGCCGCGTGCGCTGATCCTGGCCCCGACGCGCGAACTGGCCGCGCAGGTCAACGAGAACTTGCGCGCCTACGGCCGTCATGTCCAACTGCGCTCGCTCGAGATCTTCGGCGGCGTGAACATCAACCCGCAGATCACCAAGCTGCAGCGCGGCATCGACGTGCTCGTCGCCACACCGGGGCGCCTGATCGATCACATGCAGCGCGGCACCGTCGATCTGTCGAAGATCGAGTTCCTGGTGCTCGACGAAGCTGACCGGATGCTCGACATGGGCTTTCGCCCGGCTATCGATCAGATCGTCAAAGCTCTGCCGAAGCAGCGCCAGACCCTGCTGTTCTCCGCCACGTTCTCGAAAGAGATCACCCAGATGGCGCACAACTTCCTCAAGAATCCCGAGCGCGTCGAGACCGCCGCACCGAATTCGACGGTCGATGCCATTGCCCAGCAGGCCTTCCGCGTCGACCAGAAGCAAAAGCGCGAAGTGCTTTCCTTCCTGATCGGCTCCAACAACTGGCAGCAGGTGCTGGTGTTCACCCGCACCAAGCATGGCGCCAACCGCCTGGCCCGCCAGCTAGAGACCGACGGCCTGCCGGCTGTCGCCATCCACGGCAACAAGAGCCAGGGCGCGCGCACCAAGGCGCTGAGCGAGTTCAAGAAGAACAAGGTGCGCGTGCTGGTGGCTACCGACATCGCCGCGCGCGGCCTGGATATCGACCAGCTGCCGCACGTGGTCAACTACGACATTCCCAACGTGCCGGAAGACTACGTACATCGCATTGGCCGCACCGGACGCGCCGGTCGCGAAGGCCTGGCCGTCTCGCTGGTGGCCGGTTCCGAGCACGGGCTGTTCGAAGATATCCGCAAGCTGGTCAAGACCGACATCCCGACTTACGGGGTCGACGGATACGAGCCCACCGAACCGCTGTCGCGGGAAGCTGGCAAGACGCCGGCCCGCGGTGGACGTGGCAAACCCGGCGGAAATCGGGGTGGCGGCAACCGCGGCGGAGGTGGCCGGGGCAACAACGGCGGCAACCGCGGCCAGAAGTCGGCCCGGGGCAGCAACCAGAGCCGTAATCGCGGCCGGCGCGGGCAGCAAAGCCGGGCCGCGTAGCCGGGGAAAGCAAGAACAACGGCGGCGGACCCCCCCCCGGTCCGCCGTCGATCCAGGCAGAGTTTGATCTGGAACAAGGAATTTTCGCAGCCATGCTTTAGGATGCGGCGCTTCCGCCCCAGAAGAGCATCATCCGGTCCATGGATAAATTCCGCCGCGAGCGCGTCCTGAGCGTGCACCACTGGAACGACGGCCTGTTCAGCTTTCGCACCACCCGTGACCCGGGCCTGCGCTTCGAAAGCGGCCAGTTCATCATGATCGGGCTGGAAGTGGACGGCAAGCCCCTCATGCGCGCCTATTCCTTTGCCAGCGCGTCCTGGGAAGAAGAACTGGAGTTCTTTTCCATCAAGGTGCCGGACGGCCCCCTGACCTCCCGCTTGCAGAATCTAGAGGTCGGCGACGAGATCCTGCTGTCGAAAAAACCCACGGGCACGCTGCTGATCAGCGACCTGCACCCGGGCAAGCGTCTCTATCTGCTATCAACCGGCACGGGCCTGGCGCCCTTTCTGTCCATCATCAAGGATCCCGAAACCTACGAGCGCTTCGACAGCGTCATCGTCGCGCACGGTGTGCGCAATATCGAGGACCTGGCCTACCGGGAGACCATCAGCGATGAGCTGCCCAACCATGAACTGCTGGGGGAGACGATACGGGGGCATCTGCTCTACTACCCGGCCGTGACGCGCGAACCGTTTGTTCACAACGGCCGGCTTACCCACCTGCTCGAGTCCGGCCAGCTCACCGAGGATCTGAACCTGCCACCCCTGGACCCGAAATACGACCGCGTCATGCTCTGCGGCAGCATGGCCATGCTGAAGGACTTCCGCGAGCTACTCGACAAGCGCGGCTTCGAGGCCAGCCCGTCGATCGGCCAGGCGGGCGATTACGTCTTCGAGCGGGCGTTCGTCGGTTGAGCGTGATGCTGTCGATACTATCGGTTCTCCGATGCCCTTGGCATGAGATACGCCAATACGATGGCCACCAAAAATAACGCCGGCACATCACCGAGAAGATTCATCCGATCCGTTTCATCTATCAGCGCCTGTACGAGCATGATTGCACCGTGAACGATGCTTGACCAGATCGTGAACCATATGAGACTAGCGTGCTTGAATCACATAAAGACTGGCCCGCAGATACTTGAGCTTCATTTCCTGTTGCATTGAGTTACTCCTCATATTCGCTATTTCAAAGTTTTCAGGATTGATCCAGACGCCAGTCGGTTCGAATGTCTGTGCCGTGCTTGAGGGTTTGCATCACCACACAGCAGGATTCGGCACCGCTTGCCAATGCCTTCAGTCTCGCAGCGTCACTGACTTCGCCAATCACGTTCCCCGTCACTTGGACTTGAAAGCGTTGAAAACCGACCGGCACCGATGAGTCCACGCGCAGCGCCCCGCGCACATCGACCTCTGCACGGACGTCCACCTCGACATCCGCCAGTTCGATCTCGAGCCACTGTGCAACCATCCTGGTGGTCGAATGCAGGCATGCGGCCAGGGCGGACGAGAGCAAGTCGCCGGGGTTGGGCGCATCGTGGTCGCCGCCGACGGCCCGGTGGATACCGTAGGCCCAGCGCATTCCGGAATTGTTGGCCGGCGCCACTTCACCGTGGAAAGGGTCCGGCATATCACCTTCGATGGCCCGTGCGTGGTCGGTGATCCACGCCTCTTCGGGCGCTTCCCGATAGCGATAGTGCAAATCTTTCTGGCGCGCGGGCACAAGGAATTCGTTTACGGTGTTCATGGTGGAACCTCCTTTGGGCTTTCGATTCGATGTGCGTCCACCCTGGCAGGCTCGAGGCATCACGACACGAGGCAGGTGTCCCGAATGGGGGGAGAAAATCGACAAAACCGGGGACATGCGTCCCGGCTGAGTGACGGGGTACACTAGCGGTCAGGTCTTGCCGAAACCCGCTTCCCGGGCTTCGACGATCAGCTGGGAGCGACTGGCGATGCTCAGTTTCTCCATGATGGTGCTGACATAGTTTCGAACGGTTTTCGGCTTGAGAGACAGTTCGGTGGCCAGCTCGTCGTTCGTGGCGCCGCGCGCCACCAGATCCAGTACCTCTCGTTGGCGCCGCGTGAGCCCGGCAGTTCCGGTCAAACGTGATTCGGCCGGCGCGGGAGCTTCGAGCAGGAAGTTTTTCAACTCTTGGAAAAACGGCTGCCACCCGGGATCGTTCGGCTGAAGTATGTGGTTGTCGCCGCCCAGCGGCAGAAATCTTGCGTCAGGGATCCGGGCTGCCAGTTCCCGCCCCATTGCAAAGGGCACCATTGCATCGCCCTCGACGTGTGCCACCAGCACAGGACACCGGACTGCCTCCAGTTCTGTACGCACGTCAATACCGTTGAAGCCGCGCCACAACCGGCATGCATCATCCGGTGTTGCGGTAATGCGTTGAAGCTCCTCCCACCAACCGATCTGTTGGCCGTGCTCAAGCGGCGACAGCAGCCGCGCGAACAGCTCGCGAAAGGCACCACTACGGCGGCCCCACCCGATGTTGATCAGTTCTGAAAGCGCTTCCGCTTCCCTTTCCTTGTCTTCCGGCACCCCGTGGCTGAATGCCCCATTGGCGTAGCTGTTGTACAGCACCAGGCGCTTGACCCGGTCCGGATTCTGATGCGCGTAGCGCAGCGCGATCGCACCACCCTGGCACATGCCCAGTAAATGGAACTGTTCCCAGCCGAGGCTATCCGCCACCGCCGTGACATCATGCACCCACGCATCCAGTCCCTGTTGTCTGCAGTTTCGATCGGATAAGCCCGAGCCGCGGATGTCGAATCTGGAAAGGGAAAAGTCTCGCGTCAGTTCGCGCAGCCAGGGTTGCCACACGGGACTTTGCCAATCGTGCTCCACATGACTCAACCAACCACCCACGCGCAGCAAGGGGGGACCATTTCCGGCCCGGGCGTAAGCAATGCGGACGCCGTCCGACGTTGTGCAGAAACCGATTCGCTGTCTCATCCAGGACCGATCCTCTTGAGCGCCTGCTTTATCCGACGGCGATGCCGCCGGGCCCGGGCGCGATGACCCAGAGCCCACTCAGGTGAAGGGCGAGCCCCGCAAAAGTAACGACATCTGCCCAGCTGCCGGTTCCCACTATCGGCTCAGACGGGCAGAACAGCGCCAGCCCGATCCCGACGAACATGGTCAGCGTTGCGAATGCGCACATACCCTGGGCCCCTTCCCGAACGCCGTTCATGAGTTCCTCTTCATGGTAGGCGGGAATCCAGAGTCCGGACAGGAACCAGGCGATTCCCAGGCCTCCGATGTGCCACCCTACCGAAATCTCCAGGCCGACCAGCCATGCGCCACTGATGGCGATCAATGCGCCCAGGAGCAGGAGGGCGATCCAGAATCGTTTCTGGCCGACCGACATCGAACGGCCACGAAAAACAGCATCGGCGCGACGTCCCAGCCGGAGAAGTTGCCACAGCAAAAAGAGGCCGGTCGGCACGACCAGCGCGAGCAGCAGGAGCGTTCCGGAATCAAATGACATGCCTCGAATGCTGCCATGTCCTAATGAATCGGTTCAAATTTCGAAAGCCAACATGTCCAGACTTGCGTCCGGATACCCCATGTGAAGCCATGAAACAATCGATATTTGACCTTATATGTCTTTTGTAAAGCATTGAGTATAAAGCATTAAATTGAACTTCAAGTTTTTTCAGTTTGCACCTTATACCCCTAGGGGGTATACTGTTGCGCATGACTCGACACCCCTCCCACCATGAACAGCTACGTCGCCTGAATCGGGCACGGGGGCAGCTCGACGGTGTCGTCAAGATGATCAACGAGGAGCGCTACTGCGTCGATATCCTCACCCAGCTGCGGGCGGCGCGGTCTGCCTTACGCGCTGTGGAGGACGGTGTGTTGCGCACCCATGTTCAGCACTGCATCCAGGACGAGTTGGCCAAGGGGCGAACGTCCGAACCGAACGAGCGTATCGACGAGTTGGTCGATGTGCTGACTCGTTACGGGCGCTAGGACGCCCTGCCCCATCTCCTCTTTCTTTTCAATCAATCCGCGAGCTTTGCGATGAGCGAACACGAGCAACACTGCTGCCACTCGGATGACGGGCATCATCACTCCGATGGCAATCAGCCTTCGGGCGACAAGGCGTATTACTGCCCGATGTGCCCGGGCGTGGAATCCGACGAACCGGGCAACTGCCCCAAGTGCGGGATGGCGCTGGAAAAGGCGCAGTCGGGTCCGTCGACGAAGACCGAATATACCTGCCCCATGCATCCGGAGATCGTGCGCGACGAGCCCGGCGACTGCCCGATCTGTGGCATGGCGCTGGAGCCACGGACCGTAACCGTCGAAGAGGAGGACAATCCCGAACTGGTCGACATGAGCCGGCGCTTCTGGGTGAGCGTGCCGCTGTCGGCCATCGTGCTGTTCCTGGCGATGGGCAAGATGTTCATTCCCGGACTGGAGGAAGTGATTCCGCACCAGGTCGGGATCTGGCTGGAGTTGGTCCTGGCCACGCCGGTGGTGCTGTGGGCCGGCTGGCCGTTCTTCGTGCGCGGCTGGTTGTCCGTTCGCACCATGAACCTGAACATGTTCACGCTGATCGCGCTGGGCGTGGGTGTGTCCTATGTCTACAGCGTGGTCGCGGCCGCGGTGCCGGGCATTTTCCCGCCAAGCATGGTCAGCGAGCACGGCACCGTCGGCGTGTATTTCGAGGCGGCGGCCGTGATCGTCACCCTGGTGCTGCTCGGCCAGGTACTGGAGCTCAAGGCGCGTTCGAGGACCAGCCAGGCCATTCGCGCCCTGCTCGGCCTGGCGCCGAAGACCGCACGGCGCATCGACTCGGACGGCAACGAAGAAGACGTGCCGCTCGAAGACGTCCGGATCGGCGACCGGCTGCGCGTGCGTCCCGGTGAGAAGATTCCCGTCGATGGCGAGGTGGTCGAAGGTCGCTCCAACGTGGATGAATCGATGATCACCGGCGAGCCGGTCAAGGTCGAGAAGTCCGCCGGCGAGAAGGTGATCGGGGCGACGGTCAACGACTCGGGCACGCTGGTGATCGAGGCGAAGCAGGTCGGCAACGACACCGTACTGTCGCAGATCGTGAAGATGGTGGCCGAGGCGCAGCGCTCGCGCGCACCGATCCAGAACCTGGCCGACGTGGTCGCCAAGTACTTCGTCCCGGCCGTCGTAGCCTCGGCCGTGATCACATTCGTGGTGTGGCTGACGGTCGGTCCCGAGCCGCGCCTGGCCTACGCCACGGTCAATGCCGTGGCCGTACTGATCATCGCCTGCCCCTGTGCGCTGGGCCTGGCCACGCCGATGTCGATCATGGTCGCCACCGGCCGCGGCGCGGGCATGGGCGTGCTGTTCCGTAATGCCGAGGCGATCGAAGTCTTCCGCGAGGTCGACACGCTGATCGTCGACAAGACCGGGACGCTGACGGAAGGCCAGCCGAAGCTTGCGTCCATCGAGGCGGCCGAGGGCATGGACGAGAATGAGCTGCTCGGCGCCGTCGGCTCGCTCGAGCGTGCCAGCGAGCACCCACTGGCCGAATCGATCGTGGACGGCGCGAAAGCCCGCGATCTCGAGCTGACCGACGTGTCGGATTTCGAATCCGTTACCGGCCAGGGCGTGTACGGCCGGGTCGGCGACAAGCAGGTCGCCCTGGGTAACCGCAAGCTGATGGACACGCTCGACATTGACGTCGAAGCACTGATCGATCGGGCCGAAGAACTGCGCGGCAAGGGCCAGACGGCCATGTTTGCCGCCATCGACGGCAAGGCCGCCGGCCTGATCGGCGTGGCCGATCCGATCAAGGAAAGCACACCGGATGCGATCAAGGCCCTGCACGCCGAAGGCCTGGAGATCGTGATGGTCACCGGCGACAGCGAGACGACGGCAAGGGCCGTTGCGAAGGAACTGGGTATCGACCAGGTCTTCGCCGACGTCGCGCCGAAGGACAAGGCCGAAAAGGTCAAGGAACTGCAGGAGGCCGGCCGCATCGTGGCCATGGCCGGTGACGGCATCAATGATGCCCCTGCCCTGGCGCAGGCGCAGGTGGGCATTGCCATGGGCACCGGTACCGACGTAGCCATGGAATCAGCCGGCGTGACCCTGGTCAAGGGCGATCTCAACGGCATCGTCCGCGCCCGCCGCCTGTCGCGGGCGACCCTGGCGAACATCAAACAGAACCTGTTCTTTGCCTTTATCTACAACAGCCTGGGCGTGCCCGTCGCCGCCGGCGTGCTCTACCCGTTTTTCGGCCTGCTGCTCAGCCCGATGATCGCCGCGGCGGCCATGAGCTTCAGCTCGGTGTCGGTGATCGGAAACGCGCTCAGGCTCAACAAGGTGTCGATCTAAGCGGAAGCGGGACGCCCCGCGCGATCCCGCTCGGCCATCAGCCGCAAGACGGCCCAGGCCAGGCCATTGAGGTTGTGGTCGGTCTCGAGCGCCTTGGTGGCCAGTTCCTCGTGATCGGACATGGCGTCGAGCACGATCTGTTCGAGCAGACGCGGGAAGCGGCCGTGCATCACCTGCTCGGGGGTATGGCTGCGCATCTGATCGACCACGCCCTCGTCGCGGCTCATGCGATCGGCCAGGTTGTCGGCAAACTGGAGCTGATCGCGGTCGTCGACCTCGGTACCGAACAGGTCGTTGAGTCGGTCGATGATCTCGGCCAGGCGCTCCTTCTTCGGATCCTTCGGTTTTCCGGTACCGACTTCTGAAACCGGATCGAGGCCGTACTCGCCCTGCTCTTCCCCCAGCCGGATGCTTTGCTCGTTCTGCTTGTTGAGCCGGTAGTGGGTCAGGTCCAGCTCGGACAGGTCGAGTTCTTCATCGTCCAGGCGCTCGGTGCGAAGCAGCGGATGCAGATGGCGCGCGAACACGCACAACTGCTCCAGTTCGCCGTCATCGTAGTCGACGATCTGGGCGAGAAACTCGTAGGTGCGATAAAAGCTCTGCAGGTCGCGCCGGAACATATCGAGCGCGTCGCGCCGTTCACCGGCCTCGGCCAGCTCGTGCTCGGCGCGCTGACGCCCGTCGCGGTCCCCGTTTTCTTCGGCACGCCGCTTTTCTACCTGCCAGTGGCGCAGGTCCGCCAGCGCATCTTTGTAACGCTTCTTGAAACGCTCCACCGCCGGCGCCGTGTAATAAGACAGCGATGATGACGCCACCTTCTTGTCGTGAAAGGCGAAATAGAAGGATTCGACCTGGTGCCACTCGTAGATCCGCGCCTCATTGAGTTTTCGTTGCAGGTCAAAGACGATGTCGGGGTCGGAGACGTCGGTCAGTTCGGCGGTGTTGTAGTAAGGCTCGAAGGACGCGCGCACATCCTCGGCGTCGTTGACGAAATCGAGCACGAACGGCACTTCCTTGCCGGGAAAGCGACGATTGAGCCTTGAGAGGGTCTGCACGCAATCGACCCCCTGGAGCTTGCGGTCGACGTACATGGCGCAAAGCCGCGGCTGGTCGAAGCCGGTCTGGAACTTGTTGGCGACGATCATCACGTTGAAATCGCCGGTATTGAAAGCCTCGCGATGGTCGCGCCCCTTCAGCCCGGGATTCAGTTCACTACTGCTCTCGGTAACTTCCGCCGGAATATATTCGTCGGCCGCCACCGAACCGGAAAACGCCACCAGCGGATGCACCTCGTCGTAGTTCTTCTCGTCGATATAGCTGCGCATGGCCAACTGGTATCGCACCGCTTCCTGACGGCTGCCGGTGACCACCATCGCCTTGGCCTGATTGTCGAGCAGCGTATAGACCTTCTCGCGGAAATGTTCGACGATGACCTCGACCTTCTGCTCGATGTTGTAGGGATGCAGGCGCACCCAGCGCGCAATGCGCGTCGAGGCGCGGCGGGCATCGACCTCCTGGTCGTCGGCGTCGGGATGGGCCAGGCGAAACGCGGTCTTGTAGGTGACGTAGTTCTGCAGCACATCGAGAATGAATTCTTCCTCGATGGCCTGGCGCATTGAATAGACGTGGAACGGCACCGGCTTGTTGTCCTCGGCCGGCGGGCGCTCCGGATCCGGCCGCGTGCCGAACAACTGCAGGGTCTTGCCCTTGGGCGTGGCGGTGAAGGCGTAGTAGCTGATCGTCTCCGAGGGCTTGCGCGCGGCCACGGCGGCATCGAGCAGTTCCTCGGCGCTGAGGTCCTCGCCCTCGGGCCGGTCGACGCCCAGCAGCGCCTTGAGCTTGGCTGCCGCCTGGCCGGTCTGGGACGAATGGGCCTCGTCGGCAATCACCGCATAAGTACCGGCCTTTAGGTCCGGGTGCTGGTCCAGCGCCTCGAACAGCGCCGGAAAGGTCTGGATGGTCACCACGATGATGCGCGTGCGCGCCTTGAGCGCTTCGGCGAGCTGGTCGCGCTTGCTCCGCCCGCCCTCGTCGCGGCTGATCGGTTGCACCACGCCGGTGGCGTGCTCGAACTGATAGATCGTGTCCTGCAGCTGGTCGTCGAGCACGGTGCGGTCGGTGACCACCACCACCGAGTCGAAACGCTTGCTGCCGTCGTTGTCATAGAGCGCGGCCAGCTGGTGCGCCGTCCAGGCAATCGAGTTGGACTTGCCCGAGCCCGCGCTGTGCTGCACCAGGTAGCGCTTGCCCGGGCCCTCATTGCGGGTGGCATCCAGAAGCTTGTTGACCACGTCCCACTGGTGATAGCGGGGAAAGATCATCGTCTCCTTCTTGTGCCACTTGCCGTGGAAGTCCTGCTCGGACTTGACCTCCAGGTGCAAAAAGCGTCCCAGAATCTTCAGCCAATTGTCCGGCGCGAAGACCTCGTCCCAGAGATAGCCGCTGGCATAGTTGTCCTTGCTTGCCGGCGGCGGATTGCCCGCCCCGCCGTCGGGCGTGCCCTGGTCGAAGGGCAAAAACACCGTGTTGTTGCCGGCCAGCTTGGTGGCCATGGCCACCTGCGCCTGGCTGACGGCGAAATGCACCAGCGCACCGCGCTTGAAGGTCAAAAGCGGCTCGGGCTTGCGGTTGGTCGGGGCGCGCACCGGGCGGTCGCGGCGATACTGGCGCTGGGCGCGTTCCAGGGCCTGCTTGAACTCGCTCTTCAATTCCAGCGTGGCGGTGGGAATGCCGTTGACGAACAGCACCAGGTCCAGGCGTGGGTTGTACTCGCCGGTCCGTGCATGCGGTGAATACGACACCTCCGGCACCACGCGCAGGCGGTTGGCGCGATAGCGCGCCAGGGTATCCTCGTTCATGCCGTGGTCGGGCCTGAAGGTGCACAGGCTCACCCGCGCGCCGGGCACCTTGAAACCGTGACGCAGCACATTCAGCGTACCGGCCTTGTCGAGCTCGCGGGCAACCTTGTCGAGCAACGCCGATTCCGGGTCGCGCTCGTTGCGCTTGCAGAAGCGCTCCCACTGGTCGGGATGCGCCTCGCGGTAGTAGCCGACCACGTCCTCGGCATACAGCGCCCGGGCGCGGTCGTACCCCTCCGAACGACCCACCAGCCACCCGCCGGCGGCCAGGGCATCGACTATGTCCTGCTGGAATTGCGCTTCGCGCGGATCGGCCAACGTCCCGCCCTTCTTGTTATGGAGGCGCAGCCCATGCTAGCGGCCGCGAACGCGGGGCACAAGCCGGCCCACAGCAACGGGAAGGTACTGTCAATCTCCTGTACATGCAGGGACGATCTAACCCCATGAAATAATGATGATTTCTGGATTTTTGCCCGGCATTACTGTATACTTGTATAGCATTCAGAAGAGGGTCTCATCATGGCGTTGACAACCCCCATCACCCCCACCCTGCCGCAATCAGAAATCCGCCAACTCGAGGACCGGATCACCGAGCTGGCGGCCCATATTCACGCCGCCAACTACCGGCTGCTGACCCTGATCCGGCAGTTCGACGAAGCCGCCGGCTGGGCCGAACCGGATATACGCTCCTGCGCACACTGGCTGAACTGGAAATGCGGCATCGGCCTGAACGCGGCCCGCGAAAAGATTCGCGTGGCCCATGCGCTTGGCGATCTGCCCAGAATCAGCGCATCGTTCTCCAAAGGCGAGATCAGCTACTCCAAGGTTCGGGCGATGACCCGGGTGGCGACACCGGAAAACGAGGAGCTCCTGCTGATGATCGCCCTGCACGGTACGGCATCCCACGTCGAACGCGCCGTGCGCCAGTTCCGCCGGGCAAAGCGCAACGAAGCGCTCGAAGCGGAGAACGACCGGCACGAGCGCCGGCGCGTGATCTGGCGGATGGACGAAGACGGTTCCTTCCTGCTCCACGGCCGCTTCACGCCCGAACAGGGCGAGCGCATCATGAAGGCCGTCGACGCCACCATGGACGAGATCGAGACCGAGCACCGGGACGTTACCGCTGAAACGTCACCCGAACCGGATATGAACAAGCCACTGCCCTGCCCGATCGAGCAGCGCCGGGCCGATGCACTGGAACGCCTTGCCGACGCCTTCCTGTCCGGTGACCACGGCACGGTCAGCGGCGGCGACCGCTGCACGGTGCACGTGCATACTGATGTGGATACCCTGCGCGAGGATGGCGAGGGCGCCGAATCCACGCTGGAAAACGCCGGAAACGTTTCAGCGGAAACGTCGCGGCGCCTGGCCTGCGACTGCGGTGTCGTGCCGTGGGCGGAATCCGGCGACGGCCAGACCCTGGACGTGGGCCGCAAGACCCGCTCGATCCCGCCGGCGATTCGCCGCGTACTCCAACGACGCGACGGCGGCTGCCGCTTCCCGGGTTGCACGGCGCACAAGTACGTCGACGCCCATCACATCGTTCACTGGGCTGACGGCGGCGAGACCAAGGTCGACAACCTGGTCACCCTGTGCCGGCACCACCACCGCACCGTTCACGAAGGTGGTTTTGGTGTCCGCATGGGTGCCGACGGCCAACCGGAATTCACCGATCACCGGGGCCGGCGCATTCCCAAGGCGCCAAAACCACGTTTCCGCGGTAACGCGTTTGCCCTGATGACCCAGAACCGCCGCGCCGGCGTCGACGTTTCAGCGGAAACGTGTATTCCAGCCTGGGACGGCGAGCGGATGGATGATGATTTAATGGTCGAGAGTTTGTACCAGATGGAATCGGCAGGGACTGGCTAGTCGTTCAAGCCCCTTTTATTGACGCTCAGCGTGACTCGGGCCAAGAGCACGGTTCGGAGGATCGCCACTCCTGCAGCCAGGCCGCCGCCGATGGTCAACAACCATGCCACGTCCGGCGCGAACAAAAATACGCCCCAAAGCGTCGTGTCATTCAAGTTGGGAAGGACGACCAGCAAGCCATAGCAAAGCAATAGCAGCAGACCGATGGGAGCACCCACCCTCCAGAGCAGTTCCCGGACATCGAACGGATATTTCAGCGCGTTCATGGAACCGGTTGCATAGCTTCGAACGAGCCTGATCGCCCATACGGCCAGGGCGACAATCAGGATCACGAGAAACAGCAAGACCGCCCAGCCCTTCGTGCCCGGGCCGTCATTGGCCGGCTCGCTTCCCACAATCATCTGCAGCGGGCCTTGTACCAATGCACCGACCCTCGAAAAATGAAACCCGCCACTGCGGGCATTGGCCATGACGGCCAAAGCCGTCCTTTCCTCCGGAAAGATCGCCATGACATTCGTGGCGCCCGGGCATTCTCCGGTATGCCAGAAGGCCGCATTTCCATTGGGTTCCGAGTACCGCCACCCCATTTCACCCGGGCCGGATCGATGCTCACGCACGGTATCGAAGAGCAGCTCGAACGTTTCAGCGGAGAGCAACCGGGAATCCCGATTCATCATGGCGAGCAGGTACCGCCCCATATCCCCGGCACTGGAATAAACCCCGGTCGGCCCGACGGGCCCCTCATCGATCTGGGCATCATATTCAACCGGATAACCAAACCAGAACCGGAAAGAAGCGGCCGGAACCGGATGATCACCGCCCTCCCCGCGCACAAAGCTCCGGTTCATTCCCAGAGGCCCGAAAATGTTTTCCCGGATATACCGGGCATAAGACATGCCGCTAACTTGCTGAACCAATTGCGCGAGCACCAGGTAATTGGCGTTCGAGTAGTCCGCCACACCACCCGCTTGTCTTACAGGCTCTATCCTGGCTATTTCTTCGACCAGCGCTTCCAGGAACTCAGCCTTCGCAAGGTCGAGCCTGCTTGTCTGAATCACCCGATTACCCTGCAGCGTCGAGAAACCACTGGTATGAGTCAGCAGGTGCAATACGGTAACTGGCTCGAAAGTGCCCGAGTTTGACTGGAAGGAAGCAATATAACGGCCAACCGGCTCATGCAACCGTATCTTTTCGCGATCGACCAACTGCATAACGGCGAGCGCCGTAAAAGACTTGGTCAGGGACCCGATACACATCGGCACCCGGGAATCAAGCGCACCCTGCCCTCCACCGGCATGCCCATATGCCTTCTGATAGGAGACGCCGCCGTCATCAACGATCACAAGCGATACGCCAGGAACACCGGAAGATTCCATGCGATCGGTCACGAAAGAATCAATCGCGCTCGTGTCCACTGAAAATGATTGTGCTGCCGGCACAGGCACTGCCAGCAGGCAAAACAGGACTGCAGATAATCCTTTCAGCAACGTGCTAGCCATTCTCATGCAGAGACTTTGATTTCCTCGCTGCTACTGCGGCCCCTTTTGTTCAAAGTAGCGCAAGATCTGCGGGAATTTCAACTTTGGAGTGCAGCGGAAATGTCGTCAGGTGGAAACCCGTCAGGGCTGGAGCAAACTTGAGCTATTTGTTATGTGGTTGTTTAAGTTTTGGTGCCACTTGAGGGCAATTTCGAAATGAACGAGGAGTAGTTAGACTTGGCTTCCTTATCGGTAATGAACTGAGAGAGCTGGCCGAGATTCTCTTTCGTCAGGAGCTGCCGGCCTAGCCACACGGCCTCCTCGGCTTTCTTTATGGCTGGCTCAAGCTCGGTAGCCCACTTGTTCATCTCCGCTAGTTGACGATCTCCCAATTGATCAATATCTACCGCAGCGAGGCGCTCAAGACCAGCCTCAATCTTCTCAATGACGATAGATCGCAAATTGTTCTCCTCATACAGCGCAGGAACGCCCTGTATAAAGCCGGCCCTTTCCTCCAAATACATCGCATGATCACCTGACCGTCTTTGTCCTGATGCTTCCGCAAGATCTCGTTCTTCCTTTGTTGCGAGGCGTTGAACCATGAGTGATCCGTCACGGGACCGCCTCAGAGCGGCAACCTTTGCCAGTACTTCCCGAGGCAGCCCTTTCCCCGGTTCCAGCAGCGCTGCGACGTTTTTATGAACCCAATTGGCGCCGTACTCGGTCTTCTTGAGTTCCTCGATACGTTGCGAGATCATTGGAATCTGGTGCTTAAGGGCGGTTAGTCGCTCACGACGATCCTTATTTTTTATCTCTCGGTCGTACGCGCGGCGCATCCCCTCGAAATCCACTGAAAAGTGTGTTTTTCCGCAGTCTTTGCCGATGTTGGTTTCGCGACCGTCTTTTGTAACTACGAGATACCCACGCCCATGAGGTTGATGGCAGGTGGATAGACCACACTTTATAAAGTCCTTGAATTTGTAGCTGCCGATGATCTCTTTCAGTTCTACCGAATTCGGATCTATGTCCACAGTGAAGCCTGGACGGGAAAGGACGCCTTCCCACGAATCGATTCGGACGAGACCCTTCTCGGTATTTAGTGTGATCATGGCTTAAGGAACATAACGCCTGGGCTCAGCGGCCGTTTGGGAGGTGCACCGCGCTGGAAAAGTGGTCCGCTGCAGCCCATGGTTAGCATCTTTTGAGACTGTCAGGCAAAAAGGCATCTATTTCCGCATCCGAGAAGGTCATATCTTCAAGCTTCTTCAGAGCCTCTTGCGCCTTCTTATAGGCCTTAGAATTTGTACTCGGTGCACCCGAATACAGATAATGCAGTTCTTCTAACAGCTCATCTCTCTTTTCACGTGCTTTTTCTTCGTTACAGAATGAAGAATGCATATCCGTCAGAAGCGACAAATACCGCTCTCTTATTAACCACAAATCCGCAGCAGCTTGCCGGTGCTTTTGCGCTATTTGTCCTAAATCGTAGTCTTTCGTATATCCGTTCAGAACCAGCAAAGTAGCTGATACCAAACCACCCACTATGGCGCCAATTTCAGCTGTGCCAAACAAGATCGAAACAAAACCAACGGTGCTTAGCGCAGATAGAGTGATCTGTGCAACTTTAATATGGGATAACCGTGCGAGAAGAATGTCTGCGCATTTTTCATGGGCCTTATGCGAATACACTACTCGCCCGTAACATTCACGTATTTGATCTTCGAGGGAAAGGTCGAGATGTTGCTTAGCTTGGGAATTCTGTTCCAAAGATCTCCCTCCATTTCTGTTTTGCAGTCCATTTTCTTTTCGGCTCGGCGGATTCATGATTACACGCCTCAATCGCCAAATTTGCGCACCGTCTAGATTTCCATTGGAATAAACCTTTCCCGTACACTAGTTGGCCGCTACCTGGAGCCCTCCAAAAACTCTTTTCCTTATCTTGATTAGCCATAAACTCAAAGAAATCTCGGCACATCCAGTCGTAATAGACGAAAGATTTATCTCTATACGCCCAAGTTGCAATAAATTGATATGCGAGCGTGTCGATGAGTAGACCGCCAATGGGAACATTCCACTTGCGTTTCCACATCCTCATCATTCGGCACAACCAAAGTAGGTTTTTGTTACATTCGTTATTTCTACTTCTAATCGCTTCGATTTCAGGTCTTGGATTGGTAACACGCCACCGACCTCCACTGTTAGCATCAGGGTACGTGTAGCTTTTATCCTTATTGATGAATCCAGGTACAACCTCAAAAGTTAAGCCATCAGTAAAAGGAATTTGTATGACCTGTCCGTCACCGCGCATGCTCGTTGTTGAATACGTTTTCTCAATTGAACGCTTAACTTCTTGTAGCAAAGCAGACTGACCATTTCCCGTATATTTATTGTAGCGTTCATATACCTCATAGGGTAGCTGAAAAATCATATCGAGGTCACTAAACCCTTGAATTGCCGTGTTTCGCCCATACGATCCGACATATAAGCTACGTGAAGTATCAGAGCTTGTGTCCCAGAAGTCGGTATTCAGGCGCCGCGTAATTGCTTTATATCGAGCAGATATTGATTCTTTGTTCTGAACCTTGAGCTTGTTGCAAAATTCTTTAAACCAGTCTCCTACAGGCATCTGACCCCCTCGCTAACGGGTAAGTATATGGCGTTTAGCCATTTAGTACGCGTATGTCCTGGTTGGCCTAATCGGAACGTGCCGGCCAACGGGTAGCGTTGGCACGACATTGCGCACCCGTGATGTTTGTTGATCTTTAGGCTGCTGTAACTTGATGGCCCCTCATCGAGATTAATTTCCTGCCTCATCCAAGGTTGCCGAAAAAATAGATTCGACGCAAACTGCGTCGACAGCGCTCCTCTTGCGGTCGAGCGATTCTGGCTTCCTATCAACCGATGAAGGTGCTTCTGCATGAAGGAGTCTGGGTTCTCAATCTGTCTTTTCAGCGGGTTGGGCAGCGGAGACCTGTTCGTCTTGCCAGGCACCATAGGTTTGGCCGGTATTGGCGATTTGCCAGGACATGCGGCCGTTGGCGCTTCGGCCGGCGACTACGGCGGCGGCTGCGCTCGGGCTGGAGAAGGCGGTGTCGCGGGTGAAGCGGCGGTTGCCCTCGCCTGTCTTTTCCAGAACCCCGTCGGCGACAAGTTGGCGAAACAGGGGTTCGTAGCCGCCTTCCGCGCCTTTCCAGTCGGAGCGGGCGATGGATCCTTCCAGGACGTAGAACTCACCGTCGATTTCGCGACCGCGGGCGGTGAGTTGGTGGCGCGGCACTTCGAAGATAAATTCGGGTGATTCGGCTGTTTGGGACTTGGGGTCTGGTTCAGCCGGCGGACGGTGTTGATCGCGCAGGAAATCATGGCCTAGGACGGGGAGCACTGTTCGGATCTGTTCGAGGAAGAAGCCCATGTCGGAGCGATCTGCCTCGGGCAGGCGCGTGTCGCGCCCTTCGTTGTTATTGACCAGGTTGCAGCGGTCGACTTCCCGCGCTATGGCCAGTAGCTGATTTTCGAGGAAGCCGACGTGGGCCTTGGTCAGGTTCTGGTCCTTGCTGGTGACGATGATGACGCGTTCCCAGAAGTCTCTGCCGCCAGCGCCGCCGTTTGTTTCCGGGCGATTATGGCTTCTCAGGCGGGCGGCGACGTTGTCGGTCTCACCGATGTAGACAAGCTGCTTGATAGGGCTTTCTGGATCCGGCCCTACCAGGAAATACACTCCAGTTCTGGCACATTCGGGGCGCTGCACTACCTCACCGAGGCGACTGCGCGGGCCGGTGAGAACGTGGCCGGTCCAGTTGACGATTTCAGCGGTCAGCAGGCCGCGAGATGTGCCGTCGACCAGGAATAGTCGGATGCTTCGGCCCTGGGTCATTGCTCTCTAGCCTCGTAGCTGGCGGATTCTTCGGCGGCTATGGGGAGTGGTTCTGCCGCGTCCGTCTCTGATTGCCAGTTGCGGACGTCGATCTTGCCGGTGACGGCGGCGGAGATGAGGGCGGAGCGGCGTTCATGAAGTAGATCAATCCCGTGCCTAGCCTGCTCAAGCAATCGGTCAACCTGCTCGGCCCATTGGAGGCTTGAATGGACGATACTGGTTTGCTCTTCCAGTGGCGGTACTGGAACTCGAACTCCGGCCACGATCTCTGGATTGATGCTCTGCATCGTTGAACCGATGGACTCTAGGTTCAATAGATCACGCACCAGTGGCGTCCGGATCAATTCAGACAGGAAGCTTGGATCCACTCGTTCGCTAAAGCGGATACGCATAGAACCGGTACCGCATAGCCATCCCGTCTCCTTGGTACCGACAACTGCGCATCGCCCCAATTCACCTCGCCGGCCCAACACAAGATCGCCTTGCTGGAGTCGATGATGCGAGAGTCGGTGGGCTATTTCCTCCGGCACCGTAACCTCTGAGTCTGGGACTATCTTTCCATCTTCGATGTTTGCTGGATTGATGACCGGAATTTGGCGCTGAACATATTCGTGTGAGTGCAGCTGGCTTCCAAATGGCCCCGTCTGGATCTTGCTCGCAAGGAGCCCAATAGGGACCACGTCCCAATCGGCCGGCACTTCACCCAGCCAATCCACCCCAGAGTCTTTCATCGGGGCCTCTGGGTCGAGACCTTTGGTGACGGCGTGGGAGATGACGGCCTGGCGCTTTTCCTTGAGTAGTTTGATCAGGCGTTGTTGTTCTTCGATCAGGGCGTCGATTCTGGCGGTTTGGTGGTCAAGAAATTTACCGATAACTTTAGCTTCATCAGGCGGTGGCATGATAGCTGGGATATTACCCAATCGCTCTGCGTTTAAGATTCGCAAAACGTTGCCAGTGGCTCGTAAATCCAGCTCCGGTTTTGCTGTATAGAGGAAATAGAAAAGGTAACGAGGAACAAGAAAGGGCTGGACTGCAGTAATCTGTTGATTGGTGCACGCGACTGTATCGGTATACCCCAATTTACCGATTGATCCAATGCAACAAACTAGCGTTGATCTTGAAGCGACTCGGCGACAGTATGACCAGCCTTGGTCACTCAAAAACTTGGTTGCCTGACAAGAATTACCTGAGTCATCTAGGTCATCAGGAGTAATCCAAGGCCAACCTTCCTCAGTATAGTTATCTAGATCTTCGCTCGGAGGGGTAATCCCTGTTGTAAGTTTACCTATGAATTTTAAGCGGGAAAACTTCCAGTGCGCCGGAACCTCACCAAGCCACTGGACACCAGAATCCTTATACTCCGGATACCTCGGAAAACTCACACCGAAATCTCCTCGATCATTTGCTTGATGCGGTCGGTGCAGGCCTTGAGGTCGGCGTCGATTTCCTCCAGGGGGCGCGGTGGGACGAATTTGTAGAAGTGGCGGTTGAAGGGGATTTCGTAGCCGACGATGCCGGGTTGGTTGTCGTGGGGGTCGCGTTTTTCTTCGTCGATCCAGGCGTCGGGGACGTGGGGTTTGACTTCGCGTTCGAAGTAGTCGTGGATGTCCTGGTCGAGCGGGACGTTTTCGTGGTCGCGCAGGTCGGTGTCGGGTTCGGGGTTGCCGTGCTTGTCGGTGCAGGTCTCGGCCGTTTCGTCGCGTTCGGACAGGGCGTTCAGGATGGCCTTCTTGACCGGGGCTCGGGGCTTGGTGCCCTGCTCTTTCAGCGCGGCTTCTAGGTCTTTGGTGAACGTGTTGCGGTTCTTGTAGACGGTTTCGGGGTCGAGGCGGCGGCAGGCGGCTTCGATGGCTTGCTGTTCTTTCCCTTCGAGCTTTTCGATGGTGCGTTCGCTGTTCAGGCGGGCCAGGCGTTCGTCGCCGGCCTGGAAGTTGAGTTTGAGTGGTCGTTCTACGGTGATGCGGCGGTAGCCGAAGGTTTTGGTGTCGAAGATTCGGCTTTCCTCGCCTTCGGCGAAGTCGCCGTAGCGGCGGACGATGGTCTCGATTTCGGGCTCGTCGAGCCAGCGGCGCTTGGCGCCGAGGGACTTGCGCATTTTCGAGTAGTGTTCCGTTGCGTTGATGAGCTGGACCTTGCCGCGGCGCTTTTTGGGCTTTTTGTTCGACAGGATCCACACGTAGGTGGCGATGCCAGTGTTGTAGAACATGTCGGTGGGCAGGGCCACGATGGCCTCGACCAGGTCGTGTTCGAGTAGGTAGCGGCGGATTTCGGACTCGCCGCTGCCGGCCCCGCCGGTGAACAGCGGTGAGCCGTTGAGGATGATGCCGATGCGCGCCGGGCCCTGGGCAGCGTCGTCCATCTTGCTGACCAAGTGCAGCAGAAACAGCAGCGAGCCGTCGGACACGCGCGGCAGGCCGGGGCCGAACCGGCCCTCAAAGCCGTCTTGCTTGTGCTCGCGCTCGACCTCGCGGCGCACGGCCTTCCAGTCCACGCCGAAGGGCGGATTGGCCAGCAGGAAATCGAAGCGCTCGCCTTCGTGCTGGTCATCGGAGAGCGTGTTGCCGAGCTTGATGTTGTCGATGACCTGCCCCTTGATCAGCATGTCGGCCTTGCAGATGGCGTAGGACTCGGGGTTGAGCTCCTGGCCGTGCAGGGAGACGTCGACGTCTTCGCTGATCTGCTTGATGTAGGCCTCGGATTCCGACAGGAAACCGCCGGTGCCGGCGGCCGGGTCGTAGATGCGCACGATGGCGCCGGATTTGAGGCGCTCTTGCTGGTCGGTGAACACCAGCGAGGTGGTCAGGTGGACCACGTCGCGCGGGGTGAAGTGCTCGCCGGCGGTTTCGTTGGAGTCCTCGGCGAACTTGCGGATGAGTTCCTCGAAGACCACGCCCATGGTGAAGTTGTCGAGGCGCTCGGGGCTGAGATCGGTGGCGGCGAAGCGCTGGACGACCGGGTAGAGGATGTTGGCCGCGTCGAGCCGGTCGACGAATTCCTCGAACTTGAAATGCTCGAAGATCTCGCGCGCCTCGGGGCTGAAGCGCTGGACGTAGGCCATCAGGTCATCGCGGGTCTGGGTTTCCGACAGCGAGCCCAGGCGGAACTCGGAGGTGTTGTAGAATTCGCGGCCGGCGGCGCGCTTGAGCATGCGGTGGCGGGTGCCCTCGGGCTTGCCCTCGGCCTGGGCGGCCTTCTTGAGGACCTTCTCGCGGGTGGGCTCGAGCACGCATTCCAGGCGCCGCAGCACCGTGAACGGCAGCACGACCCGGCCGTACTGCGAGCGCTTGAGCGTGCCGCGCAGCAGGTCGGCGACGCTCCAGATGAACGTGGCGAGATTTTCCTGGTTCAAGCGATTGATCCCCGTTCGTGCACGCTGGATTGTTGCCGATCGCGGCGGTTATATGCAATGGCCGGCGCGGCTATTGTCGATGGGATGGATGCGCTGTCCGGCTCCAGGCGACCAGCCCTGCCAGGGCGAGCAGTGCCACGATGTCGAGCAGCCACCCCGCATGCGGGAACAGCAGGACGGCGGACAGCACGGCGAGCAGCCCTCGCGATGGCAACGAGAGCGGGCCCTCCAGCCAGCCTTCGAACACCCCGGCCAGGGCGTAGAGTCCGGCCAGCGCGAAGGCGGCGACGGTCAGCACTTCCAGCCAGTCGCCATGTATTAGGGGGGTATAGGCGAACAGCAGCGGAATGATGTAGAGCCCCTTGGCCAGTTTCCAGGCGGTGAATCCCGTGGCCATCGGTTTTTCGCCGGCGATGCCGGCCGCTGTGAAAGCGGCCAGGGCCACCGGCGGGGTCACGTTCGAATCCTGGCTGAACCAGAACACGATCATGTGGGCGGCAAGCAATGCGCCGGTCAGGATGGCCGGCTCCAGCAGGTCGTCTGCCACGGCGCGCTGCAGTTCGGGCGTCATGGCCGTGACCAGCTCGCGCGCCTGCTCGGGCGGCATGGGTGAACCCAGCAAGCCCTCCACACCCGGGCGGGCCATAACGATGGCCTCGCGCGCCATGGTGGTGATCTCGCCGCGAACCAGCGCCTCGACCAGGTCGGCCTGCAGCATCAATCCGTAGAGCGTCGGCGCCGAGATCGCCGCCAGCACGATGTAGGCGGCGGTCACCGGCAGCCCCATGCCGAGGATCAGCGAGGCCAGCGCGACCAGCACGATTGCTATGAGCAGACTGGCGCCGGCCCACTCGCCGATCATGATCGAGAAGGTATTGCCGATGCCGGTGGTGGTGAGCACGTTGACGATCAGGCCCACGGCAATGAGCAGCATGGCGGTCGGCGCCATGGTGCGCGCCCCGCCGGCCAGCGCCTCGACGACGGCCAGCGGGCCCATGCGCACCGGCGTCAGCCAGGAAGCGGCGATCACCGCCACGATGGCGATGCCGGCGGCATAGACCGGGGTGAAGCCGGCCATCAACAGCCCGACCAGCACCGCCAGCGGCAGCAGCAAGGGCCAGCCCCGGCGCAGGGCCTGCCCGATCGGGACGCCGTCATTGTCGCCTTGGGGTGCGAGATCGAGCCGGCGCGCGCGGATGCGCACGAAGAATCCGAGCGAGAGAAAGTAGAGCAAGGCCGGGACGAGTGCCGCGGCGATGATGGAAAGATAGGGAATGCCGGTGAAGTTGGCCATCAGGAAGGCCCCGGCGCCCATGACCGGCGGCATGAGCTGCCCGCCGGTCGAGGCGGCCGCCTCCACCCCGCCGGCGAAGCGTGGCGAAAAGCCGGCGCGCTTCATCATCGGAATGGTGATGACGCCGGTCGAGGCGGTATTGGCGACGGCCGAACCGGTAATCGAGCCCATCAGGCCCGAGGAAGCCACCGCCACCAACCCCGGCCCGCCGGTGATGCGACCGGCCGCGGCGCGCGAGAGCGCGATGATGAAGTCCCCTGCCCCGGAGCGCAGCAGGAACGCGCCGAGCAGGATGAACATGAACACGTAGCTCCAGGAGATGCGGGCGATCGAGCCGAACATGCCGTCGGAGGTGTAGACCGCGCGAAACAGCATGGTTTCCAGGCTCAGGCCGGGAAACGCGAATACCCCGCCGATGAGATCGCCCCACCACACCGCGTAGCTCAGCAGCAGCACGATCAGGAGCGGAATCAGCCACCCGGCGGTGCGCCGGGTCAGCTCGATGGCCAGAACGACCACGCCCAGGCAGGCCAGCCAGTGGCTCCAGGCGAAGCGGAGTCCGCGCTCGTAGAGCGGGGTCTCGAGCCACACCACGGCAATGACACTGACTACCAGAACCAGTCCTGCCACGGCATCCAGCCAGGCCAGTCGACCGGCGCGTCCGCGCACGGCTCCGGCCGTCGGAAACAGCACCAGCGCCAGCGTGCCGAAACCGGCGAAGTGGAATGCCGCCACCCAGAGGTCGGGCAGCATCACCACGGTGTTGACCACGACATGCAGCGCGGCGACCAGCGCGGCATACACGAACACCGCCACCGAAAACACCGGCGGCAGATGGCGCCCGCCGTCCAGCCCGCTGTGCCGCGCGCTGTCGGTCAGTGCCTGCCACCCCTTTCCGCTCACGGTCCGTCCCCGGCGAGTTCCGGTGGAAGAAGCTGTTCGGGAATGTCGAGCCCGATCTCGCGGTAGAAGCGCACCGCGCCGGGATGCAGCGGCACCGGCAGGCCGTCGAGCGCGGTGTCCGGCTGCATGACGCGCGTGGCGGCATGGAAGGCGTGCAGGAATGAAAGATTGTCGTAGAGTGCGCGCAGCACGCGGTAGACATGCTCGTCGGGTACCTCGGAGGTGGTCCCCAGCAGGTTGGCCTGGCCGATCGTGCGCACGTCTTGTTCCTGGTGCGGATACGTGCCGGCTTCGATCTCGATGAAGCGGTAGAGCCCCGGGTAATCGCGGTTGACGGCGGCCAGGTCCGACTCGTCGAACCCGAGCAGCACGGCCTCGTCACCGCTGGCGGCCATCACGCGCGTGACCGCGCCGACGGGCACGCCGGCCGGCGTGTTCATGCCGTCGATCATGCGGTTGCGGAAGGCGTCGGCGCTGGCCCCGTAACCCTGGTAGACGAGATTGAAGCGCTCGTCGGGGTCGATCCCGAGCGCGGACAGGATATGCCGGTTGGAGCCCTCGGTGCCCGAATAGCGCGCGCCGATGGAAAAACGCCGGCCGGCCAGGTTGGCCAGGTCACCAACCGCTTCGGTTTCGGCGAACTCCCGCCGAATGACGAAGTGTTCGACATTGGGCCACAGGGCCGTCACGCTGCGCAGGCCGTCGAAGGGTTCTTCGCCGGAAAGCCGACCGCTCCCGTTCCAGGCCCAGGCGCCGTAGAGCCCCTGGAGAATGGCGAACTGCGCCTCGCCCGAGCGCATCAAGCGAAGGTTCTCCTGCGAACCCGCGCTGCTGATCGCCGCCAGCGCCACCCCGTGAGACTCGGCCAGCACCTGCTTGGTAAGCGTAGCGATGGCGACACCGACCGGGTAGAACGTTCCGCCGGTGGTGGCGGTGGCCAGGATATAAGTGCGCGAATCGGCGCGCTCGGCATCACCCCGCCCGGCCAGGGCAGCCGCGATCAGCGCTCCTGCGACCAGGAGGGCCAGCACAGAAAGAAATCGACGTTGCATGCGCGCATTGTACGGTCAGGGCAAAAAAGGCTCCGATCCACGTGGGACCGGAGCCTTTGGAAGTCGCTCTTGGACGTTTATTCGGCGTTGGCGCCGATATTGCCCTGGGCGATGATGTTGCCGAGTTCAGCGCTGCTTTCGTGGATGTTGATGTAGCCGTTGAATTCGGCCAGGTCCTCGAAGGGCACATTGAGCAGCGTATAGCTCACGCCAGGTGCGTCTTCGAGCGCGTCGATCGGCCCCAGAAACAGAGCGATGTTGCCGCCCTCCTCTGCCGAGTTTTCATGAATGTGGGCCACATGGCTGACCGGGACCCCTGTCGGGCCGGCGATCAGTTCGAGCCTGACGAGCGTCGTGCTTTCGTTGAGCTCGGTGAATGTCGCCGTTGCGTCCGCGCCATCGGGCACAAGGCCGTCGTTTGCAACTGCACCCAGCGGGTAAGTGACGGATTGACCGTTCGGAATCACCTGCAGAATGCTCGGCTCCGCGGCCGCCTGGGCGTTTTGACCGATATTGCCCTGGGCCAGTATGGTCTCGAGCTCAGCGTTGCTTTCGTGGATGTTGATGTGGCCGTCAAAACGGATCAGCTCCTCGAACGGCACATCAACCACGAACTCACTGCTGCCCGGTGCACCGTCGAGTCCGTCGATCGGGCCGAGAAACAGCGCGATTCCACCGCCTTCTTCAACCGAATTGAAGTGGATGTGGGCGGCATGGGAGACGCTGCGCCCCGTGGCGCCGCCGGCCAGTTCCAGCCGGACCAGAGTCTGCTCGTCCGGCAGTTCATGGAAGCTGGCGTTAGCCGCACCACCCAAGTCGTATTCAGTTTGCTGCAGATCGAGCCCGCAGGGCACCGACTGCACCAACCGCGACAGCGGCCAGGTCACCTCGGTGCCGTCATTGAGCTCGAGCCGAGCAAAAGCCGTGGAGCAGTTGACGATGTCGAACTCAACCGTTCCGATCAGCTCGCTGTCAGCCGGCTGTGTACCCCCGGGCTGCCCCCCGGATTGTGCATACACGGCAGCCTGGCCGAAGCGACCGTCAAATCCGCCGGCATTGGGACAACCCTCGCCTTCGGCGGGCGTCTGACAGGTATCGAAGGTGACCCAGAACGGATCGCCCGAACCGTCGAGCGAATAGGTATAACCTGTTCCGACCAGGCGGTTCTCGGCCGGAATCGGCTGGAGGATGAAGCCTTCACTCCCGCCGAGATCCGAAGCCCACCAGCCGTTGGCGCTTATATCGACGGGCTGGCGAACGGGCAGAGCGCCAACCGGAATAGCCAAAACGCCCAGGGGACGATTGTCGCCATCGCCAATGGCGATCAGGGTGACGTCGGCTCCCGCCGGAAGTTCGGCCGGCAGGGGGTCGATCAGGTTGGTCTGGCCGTCGTTTGAAGCAACCTTGAGGTCATAGTTACCGGCCGGGATCTCGAAAAAACCCGACTCGGCCCGAAACGGAACTCCGACGAGGCCGTTGACCACATCCCCGGCGGCCGTTCGGATCGACACTTGCGTATCCTCGAGATCCGAAGCGAAAGGCGCGGCATGAACAACCCGCACGTTCAGATTGCCATCAGCCGGCGTGCCGGCATCGTTGACCAGCGCCCAAAGCGACAAGTCCTGCTTTGCCCCGTCACCCACGGCCAGCACCGTGTAGCTGACATCATCTTCAAGCGCTACCTCCGTCGAAATGGCAGGCTCTGCCGCCCCTTCCGGGAAAACCTCCAGCAGGTAACTTCCCGCCGGCAACTGCAGCGGTTCCGTGAACTCGCCGAAAACAAAGTCGGTGAGCACCTCGCTTCCGTTGGCCGTGATGGTGACCGCCGTCTGATCGGCCGTCGGCGCAAACGGTGCCGCATGCACAACAGTGACCTCGGCGTCGGCGACTGCGGCGGCCGAACTGCCGATCAGAATCGCCGCGCAGGCGAGCCTCGCTAATAGACCTGACAGTTCCTCCATTTTCCCAACCTCTGCTGTGTGTGGAGATTGAAATATCTCACCCTCGTGTGCAGGCAAATTCGACATTCGTGAGCGCGGCACTCACTTTTGTCTACGCCGCGTCGATTCAGCTCTCGAGGTACTGACCTACATCCGGTCAGCCCCCCTCGAACTCCTCCTACTCGAAGGCAGGTCGGAGAAAGAGAGTGGGTCCGTCAAGCGCTTCAGGAAACGGGTAAAGCCTGAAGTAATCACCCTCCACCCAGGCGGAAAGCTGATCGTCGTAGTGCCCGCTGTAGAAACGGCCTGACTGGCCGCCAGGTATCACGGCCCGCCCCTGAATCGGATCAGTCATCTCGAGCACCACCCGGACGGTTGCAGCCCGCCTGACATCAAACGGGCGATCATAGAGATGGCCGGCGCGACCGACGGTGGCGTGACCACCGCGCACGGAAAACGGCCCACGATCGAGCAACCAGCCAAGGTACGGCACGGCCGCGGCCAGTTCATGACGCAGCGTCAGCTGTTGGCGATCGGCCAGCTGCCATTGATCGGGGCTCGAGCCCAATCGATCCGACAGGTGCCGTACGGCATGGCCCAGGGACGCGGTGACAACACCCGCCCGATCTCCTCGCCACCATGGCGATTCGGGCACGTCAAGCAAGCGATCAACCGCGTTGTTGATCACGTAATTGTCCTCGAGCAAGGCGTGGAAGGCCTCATCGGAAAGCACGGGAGCGAACAGACTTTCGACCAGGGCCAGGTACCAGGACTCGAAGATAAGCGCACCGGCTGAATCGGGATGATCGAACGGCGCCTCGATCCATTCCAGCAGAATTTCCAGCGCCTCCCGCGCTTTCTCGTCATCCAGCCGGCCCGTGTCGACCAGCGCCATCATGCGTGTGCCGTCTGAACGGGCCTGCATGTTCAAGGCGTCGGTCTGCAGCGCGGCCATGCTGTCTAGATCATGTTTGTCGTTGCCCGCCAGCACCTCCTCGATTCGACGCACGCGCCAGCCCGGTGCATTGTCGTTGGAGACCAACCAGGGCCAGTGCTCGTCGTGAACGCGCGCGTTGGCCGCCCCTACGAAACCGCGTTCGGGGTTGATCATCGTCGGCATTTCATCGACCGGGACGCGTCCCCTCCAGATGTCTCGGCCATCGTCTTCCTGCGGCATCAGGCCGTCACCGCGGCGTCGCGTCGGCAATCGCCCGATCGTGCGAAAACCGATATCGCCGCCCGCTTCCGCCCAGGTGACGTTGGAAACGGGCGTGGGGAACGCCTTCATCGCGGCGATGAATTCGCTCTGCGAGCGGGCCAGGTTCATCTCGAACATCGCGTCCATGCCCGCATCCGCCAGATCCTGCGCAGTCCATCGCAGCGCCAGTGGCGGCTTCTCGCTGATCAGCGGTCCGACCGCGGTGATCTTTCGCTCGACAGTTACCGACTCACCGTTCGCCACCGGAATGGTCGTGGTTTCGGTATCAATCACCCGCTCATCGATCGCTGCGGATTCGAACAGCACCAGGTCCTGGCTGTCCCCGATATTGGTAAACCCCCAGGCCCGTTGGCGATTGAACCCGTTGATCACGCCGGGCAGACCCGGCACGGACCATCCACGCAATTGCCTCTCTTGAGCAAAGAACAGGTGCACCTCGTAGAAAAGATTGGGCAGGCTGAGCAGATCATGCGAATCGAATGCAAACAAGGCGCGGCCCGTTGCCGATCGCTCCGGCCCGACGACCCAGCCGTTGCTGCCGAAGCGAATGGCGGCCTGGTGGGGTCGGTTGGACGGCGCCACTGCCTCCCGAAAGGCACGCACCTGAGCCAATTCCGGACGCCACAGATAGGGGAAACCCGGGTCGGATTGATCGCTGAACGAGAACGCCTCTAGGCGCTCGGGATCCAGTTCGCCGGCCAGTTCCAGTCGCAGCAGCTCGCGCTCGTAATTGCCGGATGAATCGAATGCCATCAGCGCCCCCAACGCAAAACTGTCGAGCGGCTTCCAGGGCACCGGTGAAGCGCCGACGAGCAGATATTCCGGCGGCGGTTGGGTCGCGGCCTGAATGCCGGCATTGACGCCGCGGGTATAAGCGGCAACCGCGTCAGTGAGTTTCGAACTGGCATTCGCCTGCAGCCGGCGCGCAAGCTCGGGGACGCCGGCGCGCCACATTGCAACATCGGTATCCACGACGCCGGGGCCAAGCAACTCGGCCAGTCGTGCGCCACCGGCCCGCCGCATCAGATCCATCTGCCACAGGCGCTCCCGCGCGTGCAGGAAACCTTGCGCAAACATTGCGTCGTCGAGCGTTTTCGCCCGCACATAGGGTCGGGCCTGGTCATCGAATCGAATGGTCATCGGCGCCTGCGCCCCGGCGACGGCAATTTCATCGTCCAGCACGAAGCGTGAGCCGGCCAGCAGCCAGGTCACCACACCTGCCCCGACAAGCAGCACAAGCACCAGCACGCCGGCAAGCCAGCCAATGATTCCGGCCGCGCGAAACCGCCTCATGTTTCAACACCTCTCGAGGTCGTCGAGCATTTCTCCCCCGTTTGCAGCTGCTGCTCGAGCACCGGCCACTCATCGACAATGACCCCGTCATCGATCAGGAGAATATCGCCCAGGGCCGTCATCAGGCTTTCACTCTGAACCGGCCGGAAAAACACGAAATCTTCGGGCTGCACCCGGACACTGCGAGGCACGGTGAGAAGCTGCTGATTGAAGCTGGGTCCGTAGACCCGGCTTTCCCGCATGCCCTCCGGCCAGCAGGGGAGCGCGTTCCAGCGGCCGCCGTAAATGAACAGGGTATCGCGGTGCGACAGCGCAGAAAGCCATTCCAGAAAGGGAATTCGCACCCCGGCCAGGCGCTTGATGACCGGCGCGGCCAGCCAGCAGGCGGGCTCGAATGCCTCGAGCTGGGGAAGGTCGAACTCGGCGGGCTTGACAAATACCGAGCCGATGGCAAGTTCGTTGAGCGGCGACGCCGACTGATCATGGAAAACGCAGGTCGGACTGCCGCCGCCGTTGATGATCAAATCATCGGGCAGCAGCAACGAATGACTCTCGCGGGCCGCTAACAGCAGGCGCCGATAACGCGCATTGGCCTGCGACACCGAGCGTCTGCGGGATTGCCAGGGTACGCCCTTGCCGGCGTGGGCATCGTAGCCCATGAAGCCCGTCACGCGCAGCACGTCGGGTTCGCGGGCGACGGCATCCAGCACTGCCCATAGTTGTTCGGCATTGTTGGCGCCGCCGCGATGCATGCCCACATCGAGCTCGATGGCAACCTGCATGGTCACGCCGAAGCGGCGGGCAATTGCGGCATGGGCGGCAACACGCTGCGGCGTATCGACCAGCCAGTGAAGCGAGCGCTGGTGATCAAAGTCCGGAATCGACTCGATTCGGGAGTAGAACGATTCCACCGCTGCTATGGGAAGGGGCTTGCCCAGCATGATGTCGGAAGCCGGCCAGCGCGCGGCCGCCTGCAGCAGAAACGGCAGATGAAATGCCATCAGCCGGCGGGTACCCGTGCGCTCCATCAGATAATCGATCAATGCCGGCGAAGAAAGAGATTTCAGCACCAGCCTGAGATTTCTGCGCTCGAACATCGAACGGACCCGATCGATGTTCGCCTCCAGCCGGGATCGATCGAGGACGAATCTGGGCCACCCGACCCCCTGGGAGCCCAGGGATCCGGACCAACTGGCGAAGTCGGGCAGATTCATGCGCGGTACTTCAGCAAACGCTTGTTCATGGCCTCGTCCGGCATCAGTCGGTTGGCTCCAGCGGTTCCTTGAGATTCATGATCCAGCCAACCACTCGCCCCAGCAGCCGCTCCATCCGCTCACGGTCGATCCGGTCGGGCGGCTCGATTAGCGCATGGTGTTCGATCTTGAGAATGGTACCCATGAGAATCTCCGCATCCACTTCGGGCTGCGTTCGATTGAACAAGGCTGAAAACTCGGTCATTGCCGCAAGCACCGGCTCGCGCGAGGTCTCATACAGCGCGCGCAAGCGCGGGTCGTTGAGCGTCTCGAAGTAGAAATGATGCTCCACGGACATGCCGGCGCGGTTTTCCTGGATTTTTTCGAGAAGGTAGTCGACGCCGATTTCGGTCAATCGCTTGCGGATGTCCTCGCGCACTGCCTTGCGGCGTCTTTCGGCTTTCGAATAGCGATAGACATGGCCAAAAACCTCGCTCCAGGCTTTCTCGACCCGCGGCTTTTCGCGTTCGACGAAGTCGTTGAATGCGCTCGAGACCATGTCGAATATATCGCTGAAGTAATAGGTCGTCAGCGACACGTTGATGTCGGCTTTCGTGGCCACCGCGCGATGCGTGACCGCCCGCACGCCGCCTTCGGCGATCACTTCTAGCGTGGCGTCGAGAATCAACTGTCGGGTCCGTTCGCCGCGGCCGCTGCGCCTGGAGGGAGTGTTGACTGCTGCTTTCTGCATCGTTGGAGTCTCTCAGGAGCTGGAATTGTACACCTGTGCAACAAATATTGCACAGATGTGCAACTTATGGCATCGTTACACGCGTATCGGCAGGATCGCCCGCCGTTTGGAAAAGCACAACACGCCGCGAGGGTAGCCAACATGTCTGTCAACTGTCCATTGATTCGTCTTGCCGGCCTCACGGCCGCCATCGCCCTGGCCCCGGGTATCGGCGCCCAGGAGGCAAGCGAAGAAGAATCCGCCGAACTTTCAAGAATCAAGGTGACCGCGCAAAAGCGTGAGCAGACGGCGCAGGATGTACCGATCAGCATTACCGCCTATACCGAGCAGGATCTGGAACGAAGCGGCATCGACGAGTTCATCGACTACGCCAGCCGCACGCCCAACGTCGGCTTTTCCCAACAGGGCAATCGCGCATTCACCAAAATCGGCATTCGCGGCGTCACAAACGTCGGCGGCCGCGCCAATGCCGTTGGCGTCTACCTCGATGAGTTCAATATCGCTCCCAATATCCTGGTGGCCGGATGGTCGCGCACGCTCGATACGCCGCTTTACGATATCGAACGCATCGAGATACTGCGCGGCCCGCAGGGCACTTATTTCGGACGCAACACCTTGGGCGGGGCCATCAACATTACCTCACGCAAACCCGACCCCGTGATGCGCTTCGGGAGTCTACGCCTGGAAGCCGACGAACACGGCACCTGGTTGACCCGTCTGGCCGCCAACCTCCCGACCTCCGAGCAGTCGGCGCTGCGCCTGACCGGCTATTACCAGGAAATCGGCGACTGGATGAACAACCTCTCCGACGGCGGCACCAACGACGGCCGTGACCAGGGTGTACGTGCCGCCTTTCGCTACGACAACAACGACAATGCCACCGTCGACATCTCGCTCGCGCGCTCGGAGCGGCGCCAGAATCAGCTCGACTTCGTGCCGACCGGCGTGCTGGCGCCGATTCCCCAACAACTGGTCGGTGTCACCGAGAGCTTCGATCAGCTTTTCGCACCCTTCGGAGCACCCGCCATCGATACCAGCCAGTTTCCGGACTGGCCATTCCCGGCCACCGATGCCGCCCTTTGGCCGGACAACTTCGACACGCTCGATAACGACACGCCGCGGCGCTCCGACAGCGAGACCGATATGCTGATCAGCCGCATTCAGTATGGTTTCGCCAACGGCCTCGAATTGACTTCGGTGACCGGCTACCTCAACGATGACTTTTCCCAAAGCGGCGATGGCGATGCGTCACCCTACCCGGCTTTTCGCGTCGACCGCGACAGCAATTCCAGAGGCTGGAGCCAGGAACTTCGGCTGAGCTCGTTCGGCCAGGGCCCGCTTGAGTGGACGCTGGGCGCCATCTACGCCGAAGATGAAGTGGCCGAGACCGATCTTTCGGCTCACCTGGAAAGCGACCCTTATCTCGACGCGTGGGGCGCACTGCTTTTTGCCTTGGGAGTTGACAGCGGACAGGTCGACCTGAGCGATCCCGAAATCCAGTTTGCCCTGAGTAACGGGCTGATCCCGCAGATTTTCGGACCAATGACGATCGGCAATTTCGAGGATGTCGATCGCGGCATCGATACCGAGAGCTTCGCGGTCTTCGGCGACCTGACCTACGCGTTGACCGATGATATCGACCTCTCCGCCGGTCTTCGGTATACCCGGGACGACGTGACCTTCAGCGAGGTGACGCGGCCGACCATCACCATTCCCGTGGGCAGCGACGTCACAAGCGAAGACTTTTCCGACATATCCCCACGGATCGCCGTCAACTGGCATCTCACCGAAGGCATCTCGACTTACGCCACCATGGCACGCGGCTACAAGGTGGGCGGTATAAACTCCGATGTCACGCTGACCGACGACGGCGCAGTCGAGAAGGTCTACGATGAAGAAACCGCGTGGAACTATGAAATCGGTTTCAAGGGCATGCTGGCCGACAATCGTATTCAGTTGAATGCGGCCGCTTTCTATATTGACTGGGACGATATTCAGGTTCGCGGCCAGGACGTGCTGACTCAGCGCCAGTTCGTACAGAATGCGACCTCTGCGAACAGCCAAGGGGTGGAAATCGAGTTGCTCGCACGCCTGACCGGTGATCTGACCTGGAATCTCGGCTATGGCTACACCGACGCCAGCTTCGACGACTTTCCCAATGCGATTCCGGTCGATCAGATCGGCTCGGGCGTTGTCGACGCCACCGATAACCGACTGCCGTTTGCGCCGGAAAATTCCCTCACCAGCGGAATCGAATATCGCTTCAACGGGTTTGCCGAAACCGAAGGCTGGTTCCGCATTGACTACCGTTACACCGACGAGCAGTTCACCGAAGCCACCAACAACAGCAACCGGGTTCTGCCTTCCTTCAATATCGTCGACGCCCGTGTCGGCTTCGAGAGCGATCGATTCAGCCTGGCGGTGTATGCCCAGAACCTGCTGGATGAGGAATACACCGTCGGCGTCCAGAATCTCGAAACTTATTATTCAGGGCTGCAACGCGCCGTCGGCGCACCGCGGACCGTCGGCGCCGTCGTCAATCTGTTCTTCTGACGCCAGAATAGACATTCCGCACTCGGTTTCAGCGGGGCCGCACGCCGGCCCCGCATGTCTTCACCTACCCCGATACGACCATGCCCGAGACTTCCAGAAACACTCGATTTCCCGCCATGGGCCGATCTCGCGACGATCTTATAGAGACCCTCTATCGGCTCAAGGAAAACGACGTACCCTGGGCCCAGGGACGGGTTTTCGCCTACGTCTACGACCCCGGACCGAGCGCGCAGGAAATCGTGCACGATGCTTTCGACCTGTTCCTGACCGAGAACGGACTCGACCCCACGGCATTTCCCTCTGCACTGCAACTCGAGCGCGAAATCATCGGCATGGCCGTCGACCTGGTCAACGGCCCGGACGGAACTGTCGGCAATTTCACCTCCGGCGGCACCGAATCGATCATGCTTTCGGTCAAGACCGCCCGGGACCGGGCACGCGAACGCCAGCCCCGAATTCGCCGACCCCAGTTGGTGCTTCCGGAAACCGCCCATGCTGCCTTCTTCAAGGCCTGCCGGTACTTCGATATCGAACCTGTCGTCGTGCCGGTCGACCCGCAGACGTTTCAGGCCGATGTCGTCGCAATGGCCCGGGCCGTGACCGACAACACCATCCTGCTGGTTGCCTCCGCGCCTTCTTACGCCCATGGCGTGATCGACCCGATCGCATCCATCGGTTGCATTGCGCTGAAGCACGATCTGCTCTTCCACGTCGATGCCTGCATGGGGGGTATGTATCTGCCGTTTGCCGGTGACGACATTCCGCCGTTCGACTTCCGGGTACCCGGTGTGTCCCAGCTTTCCATGGATTTCCACAAGTGGGGCTATGCCGCCAAGGGAGCCTCGGCCATCCTGTATCGTTCGGCCGATGTCCGCCGTTTCCAGATCTTTGCCTGGTCGGGCTGGACCGGTTATTCGGTGGTCAACCCGACCATGCTTTCCACACGCGGCGCGGGGCCTCTGGCCGCGTGCTGGGCAGTGCTCAATTTCCTGGGCCGGGAGGGCTATACGGCCATGGTTGCAGACTGCCAAGGGGCATCGCAGCGCCTTCAGACCGCCATCAACGATATGCCCGATCTCTACTGCCTGGGGCAATCCGACTGCAACCTGTTCAGTTTCGCTTCCGATGCAATCAACGTTTTTACGCTGGCCCAAACCATGCGTGAACGCGGCTGGTATATTCAACCGCAGTTCGGCTTCGGCCCGTCACCGGCCAACGTGCACATTTCGCTGGGGCAAGGTAACCTGCCGCACGTCGATGCCTTCATCGAAGACCTGGGCACGGCCGTGGCCGAAGCCGAGCGTCTCGGTCCGGTGCCGCCGGCCGGTTCGGCCGACCCGCAGCTGGCCGCCCTGCCGGCCGAGGCGCTGTTCGAACACCTGGGTGCGACGGCAAATACCGACGGCACTACGCTGCCCGAGCGCATGGACGAGATCAACAACCTGCTCAACGGCCTGCCTCATGCAACGCGCGATCATCTCCTGGCCGAATTCATCAATCGCCTCTACACGCCGGACCGGTAGCTGTTCGTGAACGGCCGGGCTCGATGGAAAACCGCGCTTACCCTTATGGTGACGCTGCTGGTCGCCTATTACGACCGGCTCAATATCTCGCTGGCCCTGCCCCTGATCGCCGAGGACTTCGGCTGGACCGCTGCCCAGACCCGCCAGTACGGCTCCTGGCTGATGAGCCTGTTCTACGTCGGTTACGGTCTTGGCAATATCCTGCTGAGCCCGATCGGCGCGCGCTTCGGTCTCCGGCGTTCGCTGATCGTCATCATCATACTGTGGTCGCTGTTTACCGCCATGGGCGCCTGGGCCAGCGGTCTGCTGATGGTGTTCTTCGCCTCGCGTCTGCTGCTCGGGCTGTCGGAAGGCATTCACTTCCCCCTGATGAGCCAGCTCACCCGCAACTGGTTCCCGCCCGAAGAGCGCTCGCGCGGCAACGGCACCTGGATTGCCGGGTTGTTTCTGGCGTTTCTCACCGCGCCGCTGTTCCTAGTTCCCCTGATGGACTGGCTGGGATGGCGCGGGGGGTTCTACTGCCTTGCCATCATCGGGCTTTTCGTCAGCCTGCCGCTGGTGCTGCGTTACGTCCACGACCGTCCTGCCGATCATCCTCGCGTGTGCGATGACGAACGCGACTGGATCGAGCGGGCGGTGCAGCAAGAAGAAGCCGAACTGCACGATGCATCCACCCCGTTGGCCCGGGCACTCTGGACACCCTCGTTCGTGCTGCTGGTACTGATCGGCATCTTCAACAATATGGTCGCGCTCGGCATTGCCGGCTGGCTGCCGACCTACCTGTCGGGCCGCGAAGGTGTGGTCTACCACCAGCTGACCTGGCTGACGGCTCTGCCCTACGCTTTCTCCATCCTCGGCATCGCCATCTGGGCCACGCTGGGCGATCGCACCAACACGCGTGCGGCGGTCGCCGGGCTGTGCTACTTCCTGGCCGGCGGCGCCATCTGGCTGGCACTGCTTTCTCCGGGCATCTGGGTCACGGTGGCGCTGTTCTCGGTCGCCGTGCTGCTGATCGCTGCCTGGAGCGCCTCGGAGTTCGCCCTCGTCCAGCGAGTACTGCCGCAGCAGCACGTGGCCGCCGGCAGCGGTGTCTACAACGGATTCTCGACGCTGATCGGCGGCGGCAGCGGGCCCTTCGTGGTCGGCGGCATCATCGACGGCGGAACCGGCTGGACGGCCATCGCGCCGATCATCACGATCACCACCCTGAACGCCCTGCTGCTGCTGGCGCTTTATCAACGAATTCGCTACTGAGCAGTATCTGACAAGTGGGTCGAAAGATGATGATCGCTGCGACCGCCGTGAGTTTCAGTTCAATATCGGTGATTGCGAATGCCTTGAGGCTCAACTGGGCCTCGATCTGAGGGTGCGGCCGGCGGCTCGGGCGCCGGCCAGCCAGTTCTCGACGCTATATACTTCGGGCTCAGCCAGTTCGTCCAGATCTTCATCGACATCCGGAAACCACTCTTCGAGCACCTCCAAGGACGCCAGGACGGCCAGCAATCGACTGTTGCGGAATAGGCGAACATTAAGGCTGCTCGTCGGAGAGCCGGCCGCTTCCGTTCCAGGCCCAGGCGCCGTAGAGCCCCTGGAGAATGGCGAACTGTGCCTCGCCCGAGCGCATCAGCCGCAGGTTTTCCTGCGACCCCGCGCTGCTGATCGCCGCCAGCGCCACGCCGTGAGGCTCGGCCAGCACCTGCTTGGTAAGCGTAGCGATGGCGACACCGACCGGGTAGAACGTTCCGCCGGTCGTGGCGGTGGCCAGGATATAAGTGCGCGAATCGGCGCGCTCGGCATCACCCCGCCCGGTCAGGGCAGCCGCGATCAGCGCTCCGGTGACCACGAGGATCAGCAGCATAACGAATCGACGTTGCATGCCCGCATTGTACGGTCAGCGAAGGGAGTGGCTGATCGCGGTTGCCTTCGCCACGGAAGCCCTCCCATCCACGCGAACGCTCTGGAAATGGGCGGGCTCAGCTCGAATACACCTCGCGCGTTTCCTGAAGGTTGCCGGGAGCAAGCGGGTTGACGTAGTCGAGTCCTTCGAAGCGGCGGAAATCGTTGTCGGCCGAGTACAGCGTGGCGTCGTATTCGATAGCCAGGGCAGCCAGGTGAGCATCGTTGGTCAGGTTGCCGGCCGTGCCGTCGCGCCGAAGCAGGCGCGAGAAGATGAGCCAGTGGCGATCGCCCGGACCGACCGGCACGACACAGGGTTGTTCGAGCCAGCCAGAGACGATATCGAGGGCCGCTTCAGGGGAGAGCGGTGACTCGAAGATGCGGGGGTTGGTCGTCAAGCGGATGAATGCGATCAGTACCAGCCATGGCAGGCCCACGCCAGTTGTACCCGAGAGCACCTGTTCCAGCCATGTGCGCGCGGCCTGATGATGCGGGGCATCGCGATTGACCGCGTAGATCAGGAGATTGGCGTCAGGCAGGATCACTTGCGCTGTTCCATTTTGCGCAAGAGCTCGTCGTCCTCCAGCGTGCCGGCGACCGCCAGCGCCTTGTCCAGATCGACACCGGGCCGGGGGGCGCCCAGCCCCGCGACGGGCATCCGGTAGGGTCGGCTCGCCGGCGACTCGCCACCCTGCTCCAGCCCAGCCCGGATGGCCTCGTTGACCACCTCCTTGAAGGGGCGGTTGCTCTCGTATGCCCGCCGTTTCAGTTCGGCGGCCAGGGAATCGTCCAGAGTCAGTGTCGTTCTCATAAGTGTCATCATAGCATCTCACCCTTTAGCATCAACGCATCGCCCTGCACTGCCGGCGAAACCGGGGACGGACGAGTTGAGTGCAGCCTCACTTTCCCGACGCATGTCTTGTCAATTTCGTCAAGGTGCTATCCTATGCACAGGTTTACGGTACGGATCACCAATGAATGCTTCCCTGCAACGCCTGATCCGCGAAGCATCGCCCGAGACTCGATATCAGATCGAGGCGCTGCTGCGTCAGGAGGCGGATGACACGGCCTGGGCCGAGCAGCTCGGTCCGGTCTATCGACAGAGTGATGTGGCGCGGCTTCTGGGCAAATCCAAACAGGCTGTTTCGGCCGACCGCGGCTTGTTGCGGCTGGAGCTGCGCAACGGCGACCTCGGATACCCGGTTTTCCAGTTCGAGGGCCGCAGGCAGCTTGCCGGTATTCGCGAAGTCATCCGCACACTCGAACCGGCGGTCGCCAGTCCCTGGACGACGGCTTCCTGGCTGACCTCCCCGGCACCGGAACTCGACGACCGCACGCCGCTGGCCGCCTTGCGTGGCGGTGACAGCGAGTGGGTCATTGCATTGGCGCGCCGGACCGCCGCGGCGTTGCGGCACTGAATACGCCGGCTCGAGATGCCGTTGCATCACCCGCCGCAGAAGGCCGGCAGCCTCGCGGGACTGCCCAGACACGCCCTTTCCGGGACGGTCCTCCATCGCGTCTGGCGGCACGTGCTGCCCGATGGAACGAGGCGGTCCAGGCCCTGGTGGTTTGCCAGCGCCGACCTCGACGCAAGCGAGGGTGGCCGGTTCGATCTTCCGGAACCGATGGGTACCTGCTACTTCGGCACGCGGCCGGAAGCCGCGCTGCTCGAAGCACTTCAGATGCGACTGACCAATCTGCCGCGCGAGGAACTGACGGTGCGCAGCCTGGCCCAGGTCAACGTACCCGCCGCCGCGCCTGTGGCGGCAATGCTAACCTCGCGCCACGTTGCCGGACAATTCGGTATTACCGCAGAACTGTGGGCGGGCCGCGACCGCGCACTTTCACGCGCCTGGGCGCAGGCAATGCGCCGTGACGGCTGGTGGGCGCTGTATTCCGGCGTCTGTCATGATCCTTCCGGACAGCTGCGTGCGGTCGGGCTGTTCGACCACGCCGGCGCCCACCCACCCAGCCACGCCGGCCGTTGGCGCTGGAGCGGAAAGCGACTCGACCACAACAGGAAACTGGAAGCCAGGCTTGGCCGTTACGGCGTGAAAGTTCGCGAGCCCGGCCAACTGCCCTGGTCCCGGCCGGAGGGCTTTGATTGATGGGTCGCGGATACCGTCAGCCTGCTCGGGCAGATGGAGTAGCGCAATGGCTACTTGATGTTCTGGCCACGCGACGGTACTGATATCCACCGGTGGCATGATTCGGGCGTTTCGTGCGTTCAGATGGTGTCAGTCTGCAACAGGTTTCCAGGAAGGAGAGGCATCGTGAACAGGGAAAATCATGTCCGTCGGGCGGTTGCCGTCTTTTTGTTGACAACGTTACTGCCCCTGACCGCCCTGGCGGAACAGGGACAGGCGGAAAAGTCCATCCTCGTGCTCGACGCCTCCGGCTCGATGTGGGGGCAGATCGAGGGCGAGCCGAAGATCGCGATCGCACGTGCGGTCATCGACGACCTGCTCGATTCCATGCCGCCGGAGCGGTCTCTGGGGCTGAGCGCCTATGGTCACCGTGAAAAAGGCAACTGCGCCGATATCGAGCTGCTGGTGCCGCCCGGCCAGGACACGCGCGACGCCATCCGCGAGGCCGTGGCCAACCTGAACCCGCGCGGCAAGACGCCGCTTTCCGATGCCGTGGTTGCGGCTGCCGAGGCGCTGAAATACGAGGAGGAGAAGGCTTCCGTAATCCTGATTTCCGACGGGCGCGAGACCTGCGATCGCGACCCCTGCGAAGTGGGCCGGCGTCTGGAGGAACTCGGCATTGATTTCACCGCCCACGTGGTCGGCTTCGATGTCGAGGATACCGAGGACCAGGCCCAGCTGCGGTGCCTGGCGGAGAATACCGGCGGGCGTTTCTTCAGCGCGGCTGACGCGGGTGAGCTTTCCGACGCGCTCGAGGCTGTCAGCCAGCCCGAGCCCGAACCCGCCGAAGCGAGCCTGACCGCGCCGGGAACCGGGCTGGCCGGCGGCTCGGTCGAGGTCGAGTGGAGCGGCCCCGACGAAGAGCGCGACTATATTGCGGTCGCGTACAAGGACAAATCGGCCAACCGGCACATCAACTTCACCTACACCGAGGAAGGCTCGCCGCTGGAACTGACCCTGCCGCCGGAAGAAGGCGAATACGAGCTTCGCTATATAAGACGCCAGGGCCGGCAGATCCTGGCGCGTGAAACCATCACCGTCGAACCGGTCGAAGCCACCCTCTCCGCGCCCGACACCGCTGCCGCCGGGGAGAACATCACGGTCGAATGGCAGGGCCCGGACTACCGGCGCGACTACATCGCGATCACGCGGCCCGACGATGACTCCGGCAAGCACATCAACTTCACCTACACCGACGACGGCTCGCCGCTCGAGCTGAAGATGCCGGCAGAAGCCGGTGATTACGAGATTCGCTATATCCAGCGACAGGACCGCACCATCCTGGCGCGGCAGTCCATCACCGTCGAACCGGTCGAAGCCACCCTTTCCGCGCCCGACACCGCTGCCGCCGGGGAGAACGTCACGGTCGAATGGCAGGGCCCGGACTACCGGCGCGACTACATCGCGATCACGCGGCCCGACGATGACTCCGGCAAGCACATCAACTTCACCTACACCGACGACGGCTCGCCGCTCGAGCTTCAGATGCCGCCGGAAGCCGGCGACTACGAGATCCGCTATATCCAGCGACAGGACCGTACCATCCTGGCGCGGCAGTCCATCACCGTCGAACCGGTCGAAGCCACCCTTTCCGCGCCCGACACCGCTGCCGCCGGGGAGAACATCACGGTCGAATGGCAGGGCCCGGACTACCGGCGCGACTACATCGCGATCACGCGGCCCGACGATGACTCCGGCAAGCACATCAATTTCGCTTACACCAAGGACGGCTCACCGCTCGAGCTTCAGATGCCGCCGGAAGCCGGGGGCTACGAGATCCGCTATATCCAGCGACAGGATCGTATCGTCCTGGCGCGACGCCCCATCACCGTCGAGCCGGTGGAGGCCAGCTTGTCGGCGCCCGAAACCGCCGTTGCCGGCGAGAATCTGGCGGTCGAATGGCAAGGGCCGGACTACCGGCGCGACTACATCGTTATCGCGCGGCCCGGCGCCGATTCCGGCGACCACATCAACTTCGCCTACACCAACCAGGGCTCGCCGCTGGAGCTCGAGATGCCCTCGGAGGCCGGCGACTACGAGATTCGCTACATCCTGCGCCAGGACCGCACCATTGTGGCGCGCCGGCCCATAACCGTTGAAGCCGGCGATCAATGAGCGCAGGCTGAGCTTCATGAACAAAGGAGCCCGGTCAGACTGGATCGTCTTTCTGGCCCACCTGATGTTCGTGCTGGCCGCCTGGTCGGTGTTCATCAAGTACGTCTTTCCGGTCGCCTTTGCGCTGGCCAACAATGCGACCTGGCATACGCACGTATTCTGGGATCTGTGGCCGATCGCGCATGTCTGGCTGGGCTGGGCGCTGCTGGCGCAACCCCGGTACACGCGCTGGCTGGCGGCCGGCATGTCGGTCGTCGAGATCGCGATCATCTTGACGCTGTTCGCCGGGTTCCTGGGCGATCCGGACTGGACGATCTGGCGCACCAACTGGTTCATCAACAAGGTGTTCGTCCTCACGGCCTTCGCACTCATTCTTGCTACGGTGGTCTGCACACCTGAACGCTTTCGCAAGAGGTGATCATGAGCCAGGGCCACTCACGCCGAACTGCCCTGAAACTGATCGGCGCCGGCATCGCCGGGGCCTGGCTGGCGCCGTACGTGTCCTTCGCCAGCTCGGGCGGTCTACTATACAAGCCCCTCCCCGGCGGTGGTCAGCTGCCAGCCGTCGGCCTGGGCACCTGGCAGACCTTCAACGTCGGCAGCGACCCGGAATTGCTCGACGCACGCACCGAGGTTGTTCGCGCCTTCTTCGAGCACGGCGGCGGCCTGGTTGATTCCTCGCCGATGTACGGTTCGGCGCCGGACGTGATGGGCCATGCGCTGGACAAGCTGGGCAAGCCCGACTCGCTGTACGCGGCCGAGAAGGTGTGGAGCCCGGCCGGCGGCAGTACGCGCGAGCAGGTCGCCGAGCTGGCAAAGCGCTGGGGCATCGAAAAGTTCGACCTGATACAGATCCACAACCTGAGCGACTGGCCCGACCACCTGGAAGTGCTTCAGCAGATGAAGGCAGACGGCGAGATCACTCATGTCGGCATCACCACTTCGCACGGCCGCCGGCACGACGAGTGCGAGCGAGTCATGCGCGAGCACGACATCGACTTCGTGCAATTGACCTACAACATCACCCACCGCGAGGTCGAAGAACGGCTATTGCCGCTGGCGAAAGAGAAAGGCATCGCCGTGATCGCCAATCGTCCTTACGACGGCGGCAGCCTGATCAAGGGCATCCAGGGCCGGCATGAAGTGCCCCAATGGGCCGCCGAGGAATTCGATTGCCGCAACTGGGCCGATTTCCTTTTGAAGTTCATCGTCAGCCACCCGGCGCTGACCTGTGCCATTCCGGCCACCACGAAGGTCGAGCACGTCATCGAGAACATGCGCGCCGGACACGAGCCCATGCCGTCGCAGAAGGTACGCGAGCGGATGATCCGTCATGTAGAGTCCCTGTAGCCGCGCGATGAGCGACTGGCAGAGCTATCGCCTGGAAGACTTCATTCCCTTTTCCCCGGAGATCTACTGGCGCCTGATCGAGCGCGTCAACGAGGCTTTCTGGCCGTTACACGTCCTGACTGTCGTGCTTGGCGTCGCTGCCCTGGTCCTGGCACTTCGCGGCAACACGCGCGTCGCCCTGGCCCTGCTCGCCCCGGCCTGGCTGGGCAGCGGTGTGATATTTCACTTCAACTACTACGCCGAACTGAATTGGGCCGCTCACTGGTTCGGCTGGGGTTTCATTGTCCAGGCTGCTTTGTTGACGGCTATCCCCGCATTCAATGCAACGCCCCGGGAACCCGGCCACTCAGGGCCGGTCAGGCGCTGGTTCGGTGCGGCAATCGGCATCGGCGCCCTGCTCGCCTACCCGCTCATCACCTTCGAAACCTGCGGACTGCACCCGGATCCCACAGCCATCGCAACGCTCGGCGTTCTGCTGGTGTCCCTGCGAGGCGTCATCGCCGGGCTGGCGATACTGATCCCCTCCATTTGGTGCCTGATCACGACGCTGACGCTCATCCCGCTCGAAGCAGCCTGGGCGCCATTGCCGCTGGCTGTTGCCGTCGTTTCCGGAGCGTTCCTGATCATCGGTGCCTTTTTCCCACGACCAGACAAATGATGATCCACGCGATTGGATCCTGGTTGATTGGTTATGATGCGCGCTGATTTCGAATCCGCCGCGCCGAACGCTTCACCAGCATGCACTCATCCGACAGCTATCAGGACATCTTCGATCTGCGGGGCGAGCGATATCATGCCGCCATGCGGCGTTGTCCGCGCGCCCGCAGGGACGAACTTGCCTTGTTGCCGGACGCCATCGATATCCGTGCCGGTGAAACGCTGATCGACGCGCCGGCCGGCGGCGGTTACCTGGCTCGGGCATTGAATCCCGGGGTCGATTACATTGCCGTCGAGCCGGTCCGATCATTCTTCGAACGCTGCCCAGAGGGCAAGCATAGGACGAAAGTATTCAGCGGCCTGGCCCGGATTCCCCTGCCCGACGGTTGCGCCGACGCCGTGGTCAGCCTGGCGGGCTTGCATCACGAGCCCGATCTGCCCGCCGTGTTTGAGGAGTTGTTCCGGCTGCTACGCCCGGGCGGCCGATTCGCGATGGCCGACGTGGCTCGCGGCAGCCCGCCCGATACATTCCTGAACGATTTCGTACACCGGCACAACAGCGCTGGGCACCGCGGTGAATTCTTCGACGAGTCGGTGGTCGGGCTTCTTTCACGAGCGGGGCTGGTATCGATTCGGCTTGATTACTGCGATATTGGCTGGCGCTTTGAAGACGAGAATGAAATGCTCGCATTCGTTCGCGATCTGTTTGGAATCGACCTTGCCGACGATGCAACGCTGCGTGATGCCGCCAGTAATATCCTTGGCGTGCGCGACGAGGGTGCCGCGGGCGTGGTCATGAACTGGCAGCTCCTCATGGCCAGGGGGACTCGACCGGCATGAAATCGATTCGTCACTTTCTGCTGGCCGGCTACCACCGTCATGCCGATGTGCCGATCTGCAAGGTCGTGCTGGAATGCGACGAACATGAACTCGACGCGATGTCTGCCGGCCGGGATCACGAGCTGGAACGCATCGTACAATTGAGGATTGGCGAACAGGATTCAGTTCAGCCTACCAAGGCCCGCGAATCCGATCCGAACGCGCGGCCCGAAGAGCGACTTGCCTGGGTGTTTGCCAGCGCCTGCATCACCCTGCAGCGCAGAATCGGACACCGGATTGGCCGGCACGGGGTGGCCGCGGGCGGCCCGAGCCGGCAAGCAAGAGCCTGGTTCGAGTACGACCATGCCGAAACGGCGTTCGACGTTTGCGAACTGATTGAAATGTGGCTCAACGTGCTTCTGGATCCTGATGAAGCGGCGCGGGAGGAGTTCCACAAAGAATTGCCCGGCCGCATCGAGCAGCTGTGCCGGGACCATTCACACCGTCGGATGCCGGCCGATGCTCATGCCATCGACACAGCGGCACGCTCGCGCGACATTCCCTGCCAGCGACTCGACCGGCCACCCTGCGATCCGATCGAGGGTGATTTCCGCTTGCGTCCTCACGGCCTGCTCAGGCTGGGCCAGGGCTGGCGACAACATACCGTCGACGGCACGTTCTGCGTCAGCCGTTGCGAGGCGGCGTACCCCCTGATACGGGACCGGCGCAAGCGATTCGACAAGCTGAAGGCGCTTGAAGTGCCACTCGCTGGCGCCCATCCCGAAGCCCGCTGGTGTACCAGCGCCGTTCGAGCGGTGCGGGCGGCTCGCCGTATTGGCCGGCCGGTCGTCCTGCGCGCGCTCCGATCCGGCTCCGCCCCGGAGCCCACCGCCTCTGCGCCACTGGAAGGTGAAGACGCCGTTCTTCGTGCTGCCGAGTCGTTGCTCGACCGCGACAAGGAAATACTGGTCGAGCCGCATATCCAGGGGGACCGCTGGTTCCTGCCCGTGGCCGGCGGGCGGGCCGGCCCGGAGATCATAAGCATCGACCGCAACGGTGAACGGAGTCGACTTGGGCTGGATGAAATCGACGGCACGCTGCTGGAACATTGCGAGGCCACGGTACGTGAGCTCGACGTCGGTCTGGCCGTGGTTCGATTCGTGGCGCCTGGCCTGAACTTGCCGCTGGCCGAAAGCGGCGGCGCCGTAGTCGATATCGATCTGGCGCCGAGGCTGGAGGATTTATTTGATGCCGACAGCGCGGAATTGGCAGAGCTGGCCGAACGCTTCGTCGATTGGCTCTACCCCGATCCCGCCAGGGCGCGCATTCCGGTGTTTGCCGTGACGGGTACCAACGGCAAGACCACCACCACCCGCCTGCTGGCCTCGATACTTCGTCAGTTTGAAAGTGGCGTCGGACTGGCTTGCTCTGACGGCAGTGATGTGGATGGTGAATCCTTGTCCAGCAAGGAACACGGTTACCTGCCCGGCCACCTGACCGTGATCGACCACCCCGGCACCCGGATTGCCGTGCTCGAGTCGACCCGCGGCGGCGCGGTCAGTACGGGCCAGGGCTACGATCGCAGCGTTGCAGCGGCGTGCCTGAATGTGAGTGAGGATCATCTCAACGACCATCTCGGTATTCGAGATCTCGAAGAGATGGCCGTGGTCAAGCGGGGAATTGTCGACTGCGCGGAGCAAGCGGTCATACTCAATGCCGATGATCCACGCTGCCTGGATATGACCGGTTCACTAAACAATCGCCGAATCGGTTTGTTCTCCCTGAACGATACAGGCGAGCGCCTGCTCGCCCGGACACCGGATTGCGAGGCCGCGGCCACGGCCGAAGACATCGACGGCGTGGAATGGCTGACCCTCCATACGGCCTCCGGCCGTATCACCGTCGCCCCTGTTGCCGATATTCCCGTATGCTTCCAGGGGCGAGCCCGGCACAACGTTGCCAATGCCCTGGCGGCCATTGTCCTGGCGCACTTTGCAGGCGCGGATTCGCAAGCGATGGCCCGGGGGCTCGAAGGCCTGGGGATCGATTTCGAAAGCCAGCACGGGCGCCTGAATTTCGTCGACGGTTTGCCGTTCACCCTGATCATGGACTATGCACACAACCCGGACGGTATTCTCCATCTGGCGGAGTTCGCCGCACGCACACCTACCAAAGGTCGGCGCATCCTCAATTTCTCGTGCTCGGCCGGCAATTCAGACGACTTCATTCGCAAACTTGGCCGGGCGGCCGCCGGTGCCTTCGATCTCTATGTCTGCAAACCCTTCACGTTGAAATATCATCGTGAACTCGAAGAGGTGCCCCGGCTGCTCAGGGAAGGACTACAGGACGCCGGAGTTGCCGCCGATTCGATTATCGTGCGCGACGAGGAAATGGATTCTATTGCACACACCCTCGAACTGGCCCGCCCCGGAGACCTGGTCGTCGTTATCGCTGGCAAGATGAGCAAGCGCCAAATCTGGAATTATCTTTTCGAATGGCGCACACGTCAGGGTGATTCACCCTAGATTGATTCGAAGAGCTGCAGTCGCCGGCGGGGAAGCTCCGCCTTGGGGCCGAAAATACGAATCCCGGCGCAAGGGCCGGGATTCATGGTCTTTCACTTGTTACAGGAAATACCTTTGATCAACCGTTGCCGTTGTCGACTTCGTCCTCGACCTCATCGGCGGCGTCTTCCATCTCGTCGCCGGCTTCTTCCATGGCTTCGTCGATATTCTCACCCGCTTCTTCGGCTGGGCCCTGGTCTTCGCAGCCAGCCAGTACGCCGACCGACAGGGCCAGCAACAGGGCGAAAAAGATATTGGACAGTTTGCTATTGATGAGTTTTCTCATGATGATGCTCACTCCTTCAGTTTGTTGAGCTTGGCGGCGATCGCCTCGCGGCTTTCACCGTACTTTTCCTGAATGCGAGCAACCAGTTTGTCGAAGTTGCCCTCAGCCTGACGGACTTCGTCGTCGGTCAGCTTCCCCCATTCCTTCTTGGTGCCGGCAGATAAGCCTTTCAACTTGCCTTTTGCCTGATGCTTTTCCATAAGCAACCCTGACAATCTGCTTTCCGCCAGGTTCCACTGTAGACCCGGATGCTCGCGCTGTCCACAAGGTTCAGGGGGAGGGAGCCGCCCGGCACCTCCCCTGAAAACCGGTAGCGCCGCCGTTGTGAGACTGACCACGGCGCCTGTGGCAAACTAACGCCGCTTCAGTGATCGCCGCGCCGGACCGCCGGCAAAGTATCCTGTAGCCCAGGTTTCAGCCCGACTCTCTATCCATGGCCATGCGCCCCGAACAAGCATTGCGCGACCAGGTGCTTGCGTTCCTCGAGCGCGGCGATATCCGCCATGCCGGTCCCGCCGCGGAACGCCTAGTAGCCCGGTTTCCCGAGTATGCGCCGGGCCGGGCGGCCTTCAGCGAAGTCTGGCTGCGTTGCGGTCGTGCCGACCGCGCGCGTGATGAAGCCGCCGCGGCCCTGCGTCTTGCGCCCGAATCACCGGATATCGTCAGCCACTACGCCAAGTGCCTGGTCTTTGCCGGCGAGGAACGGGAAGCCCGGGCCATGGCTGAAGACGCAATGGCGCTCGGCCCGCAGGACTTCATCACCCTCGACACGCTCGGCAATGTATTCAGTCGCCTCGGCGATCAGGAGCGGGCGTTAACGCTCTTTCGCGAGGCCCACGACCGGGAGCCGGAGAACACCACGGCCATGTTCAACCTGGCGACCTCGCTACGCTTTTTCGGCAACAACGACGAGGCCGAAGCCCTGTTCGACCGCATCATCGAGCGCGACCCGGACGATTATCAAGCGCTGCACAGCCGAAGTATCCTGCGGCGCCAGACCGATAAGAGCAATCACGTGGACGATCTCCAGGCACGGCTGGCGGCCGGTCCGTCCTGGCCGGCGGCCAGCCACATCGCCTATGCGCTGGGCAAGGAGCGCGACGATCTCGGCCAGACCGCCGAGGCGTTTGCCGCCTACCGGCATGGCGCGGAGCTGATGCGGCAGCACGTACCCGACGATCTCGAAGCCAGCCAGGCCGACATCGAGGCGGCCATGGCCGCGCTGGAAAACAACCTTTCTCCAAGCTCGGATGCGGCCGGCTACGACAGCGCCGAGCCGGTCTTCGTCATCGGGCTGCCCCGCACCGGATCGACGCTGATCGAGCGCATTCTGGGCGCGCATCCGGAAGTCTTTGCGGCCGGTGAGCTGTACACGTTCCGCTTCGAAGCACAGCGGCTCATCGGCGGCCGAGCGCCGGCCGAGGTCTATCGGCGCCTGGCCGAGAGCCCCGATCTACTGGATGCCGGCGCGCTTGGAAGGGCTTACATCGATGGCACCCGCCCGCGCACCGGCCGGACTGCTCACTTTGTCGACAAGATGCCGCGCAACGTCCTTTGGGCGCCCCTGATTCATCGGGTAATGCCCAACGCGCGGTTCATCCTGACCGAACGCGATCCGATGGATACCGGTTATGCCCTGTTCCGCACCCTTTTCAACCGCGGCTATCATTTCTCCTACGACCTCGAACGGATCGGCCGCTACCTGATCGCCCATCAGCGCCTGACAGAAGCACTCAAGAGCGCCCTGCCCCAACATGTGTTGTTGCCGGTACGCTACGAGGATCTTGTGGAAGAACCTGGGCGCAACGCCAGGGCCTTTGTCGAACACTGCGGGCTGGAATGGCGAGAAGACCTGCTGGCCTTCCATCAGCGAGAAGGCGCGGTCACCACTGCGAGTGCCCACCAGGTCCGACGGCCGATCTACACCAGTTCCGTCGGCAAATGGCGAGCGGTGGCCGAGCAACTCGAGCTGCTGCGACGCACGCTTGCCGAGGGCGGAATTGGTCCAACCACCTAGACTGCTACAAACACAGCGTTTGTCTGGCCCGGCGGTGTAGAATTCGAAAGCTTTTAAACATCCCGACGAGTGGGCCAAGCATGCTTCGTCTTTTGGGCAATATCATCTGGTTCGTGCTGGGCGGCTTCTTCATGGGGCTGGCCTGGTGGTTCTACGGGCTGATCGCCTTCATCAGCATCATCGGCATTCCCTGGGGCCGTGCCTGTTTCGTGCTCGGAAAATTCATGTTCTGGCCTTTCGGTCGGGAGGCCATCGATCGCGATCAGCTGACAGGCAGGAAGGATATCGGCACGGGCTGCCTGGGTGTCATCGGCAACGTGATCTGGTTCGTGTTCGCCGGCATCTGGCTGGCCATCGGCCACCTGTTCTGGGCGCTGGCACTGTTCATCACCATTATCGGCATTCCTTTCGGTATCCAGCACGTCAAGCTGGCCGGCATCGCCCTTTTCCCGATCGGCAAGTCCGTTGTGATTTCGGAGGTTGCCGACGCCACGCGGCGCGCGCGCCCCGACTGATCGCATGAACCTGCTACTCGATCTCGACGGCACACTGACCGACCCGCGCGAGGGTATTACCCGTTGCATCCAGCACGCACTGGAGCGACTTGATCGTCCGGTGCCCGGGCAGGATGAGCTGCTCGGCTGCATCGGCCCGCCGCTGCACGCAAGTTTCGTGGAACTGCTCGGAGGGGACGAGGCGTTGGCCCATCGGGCCGTCGAACTCTACCGGGGACGTTTCGGGGAAGTCGGTCTGTACGAGAATGTCCCCTACCCTGGCATCGCCGAAGCAATGGATACATTGCGCCAGCGTGGCGCACGCCTGTTCGTGGCCACATCGAAGCCAACCGTCTATGCACGCCGCATCGTCGATCATTTCGGACTCGATCGGAACCTGGAAGACGTCTTCGGAAGCGACCTCGACGGGACCCGAAGCGACAAGGCCGATCTGCTTGCCTACATCACCGATTGCCTTGCCCTGAAGCCCGAGGCAACGCTGATGGTCGGCGACCGGCGCCACGACATGATCGGGGCGCGAGCCAATCGTATTCATCCCGTCGGGGTTACCTGGGGCTATGGTTCGCGCGACGAATTGCTCGAGGCGGGTGCGGCAAGACTACTGTGCGAGCCGCAGGATCTGGCTAGACTAGTGGGCCACTAGCGATCAATCCAGGCGCCAGCGCCAACCGAGCATCACGCCCCAGCTTTCCAGATCGGCCCGGGTTCGGCCCACCGGTACCCGGGCGACCGATTCCCCGTTGCGGATCACGTCGATCTCCCCGGCTGCGGTATGCAGTTTGCCGTGCTCGTGCCAGCCCAGCGACAAGTCCAGAAGATGGCGCTCATTCAATTCGAAAGCGGTTCCTACGCTGACCGACCAGCCGAATCCGGTCCAGTCGTCGCCCGGCACACGCGTGATCGCCGGTTGGCTGGCCAGTTCCGGGAATCGATAATTCATGGTCTCGATCTCGTTGCGGGCCAGATAGGCTCCGAGTCCGATGTAGGGCTCGAAGCGACCCAGGTCGATCGACGCAGCCGAGGCGACATCGAGGTAGCCGCGGACGCCGGCACGCCAGTGCTCCACGTCACCGGATACGGGTTCAAGGCTGCCGGCATCGAGAAAGTTGGCGTTGCCTTCGAAATCGAAGCCGGTCATCGTGCCGAGCATGAATTCGGCACGCCAATACTCGCCCAGATGCATGCCCCAGGCCAGTTCAGCACCGAGGGCCGAACCGAAATCACCGCGGGCACCGATCGGTCGCCCGTCATCACCATCAATACAGCCGAAATACGCTACCCGCGGCGAACTGGGCTGGCAGCGCTGGTCGAGGAATGTCGCGCTCTGACTGTCCTCCAGTGCCAGGGAAACCCGCAGGTATTGACCCTCCGCTGCGACCGCGCCCGATGCCAGCGGCAACAGCAGTGCCATCAAACGCAACATCCGGTTCGTCATTGATTCATCTCCTTGCAATAGGTCATCACCGTACTTCATTTTAACGGCGCAACGGTACCCTGCTTTACAAGTCCGCGAGCTTCGGAGACACTGAAATACAATAAATTCCAAAGTATTTGCGAAGAGGAGAGGCACGCATGTCAGAGCACCATCCACAGCCGCAGATTTACCCTGTTCCCGACGAGATCGCGCGGTCCGCCCATGTCGACCGCAATCGGTTCGAGGAGCTCACACGGGAGGCGCGCGACAACGAGGATGGGTTCTGGAACCGGATCGGCCAGAGACTCGACTGGATCAAACCCTATTCGCGCATCAAGGATGTCAATTTCGACCTCGACGACCTGCACATCCGTTGGTATGACGATGGCACGCTCAATGTCTGCGCCAACTGCGTCGATCGCCATCTTGATACCCGCGGCGACCAGGTTGCCATCCTGTGGGAAAGCGACGACCCCGACAAGGACGAAAAGATCACCTACCGGCAGTTGCATGATCGCGTCTGCCGTTTCGCCAACGTGCTCAAGCGCCTGGGCGTCGGCAAGGGCGACCGCGTCACGCTCTACATGCCGATGATTCCCGATGCTGCCGTGGCCATGCTGGCCTGCGCGCGCATCGGCGCGATCCACTCGGTGGTGTTTGGCGGCTTTTCGCCCGATGCTCTGGCCGGGCGCATCATCGACTGCGACTCGAAGTGCGTGATCACCGCCGACGAGGGCGTGCGCGGCGGCAAGGCAACACCGCTGAAGAAGAACGTTGACCGTGCCCTGTCCAATGACGCCGCCGCCGAGCGCGTCGAGTCGGTGCTAGTCGTCCGCAACACGGGCAACGAAATCGATTGGAACGACAGGCGCGACCACTGGCTCCACGACAAACTCGAACACGTCGACGCCAATTGCGAGCCCGAGGAGATGAGCGCCGAGGATCCGCTGTTCATCCTCTATACCTCCGGCTCGACCGGCAAGCCCAAGGGCGTACTCCATACCTCCGGTGGCTACCTGGCCTGGGCCAGCTGGACGCACGAAGTCGTCTTCGACTATCAGGACGGGGAAATCTACTGGTGCACGGCGGACGTCGGCTGGGTGACCGGCCACAGTTACATCGTCTACGGGCCGCTGGCCAACGGCGCCACCACCCTGATGTTCGAGGGCGTCCCCAACTACCCCGACAACAGCCGTTTCTGGCAGGTGGTCGACAAGCACCAGGTCAGCATTTTCTATACCGCACCCACGGCCATTCGCGCCCTGATGCGCGGCGGCGACGAACCGGTCAAAAAGACCAGCCGCGAATCGCTGCGCATTCTCGGCACCGTCGGCGAGCCGATCAATCCCGAGGCCTGGGAGTGGTACTACAAGGTCGTCGGTGACGGTCGCTGCCCGATCGCCGACACCTGGTGGCAGACCGAGACCGGCGGCATCCTGATCAGCCCCCTGCCCGGCGCGACGGATCTCAAGCCGGGCTCGGCCACAAAACCCCTGCCCGGCATCAAGCCCGCACTGCTCGATTCCGACGGCAACGAACTCGAAGGCGCGGCCTCTGGCAATCTCGTGCTCACCGGCAGCTGGCCCGGCCAGATGCGTACCGTCTACGGCGATCACAAGCGCTTCGGCGAAACCTATTTCTCGGCCTACCCGGGACGCTATTTCACCGGCGACGGCGCCAAGCGCGACGAAGACGGCTACTACTGGATTACCGGACGCGTCGACGACGTGATCAACGTCTCGGGCCACCGCCTGGGCACGGCCGAAGTCGAGTCCGCCCTGGTGGCGCACAAGGCTGTGGCCGAGGCCGCCGTCGTCGGATTTCCGCACGACATCAAGGGCCAGGGCGTCTACGCCTACGTCACCTTGATGGCCGGACGCGAAGGCGACGATGAACTGGCGAAAGAGCTGGTCCAGTGGGTACGCGAGGAGATCGGCCCCATTGCCACGATCGACCACCTGCAGTGGGCCCCGGGCCTGCCGAAGACCCGCTCGGGCAAGATCATGCGCCGAATCCTGAGAAAGATCGCCGCCAACGAGCACGACCAGCTGGGTGATACCTCGACCCTGGCCGATCCGGACGTGGTCGAGCATCTGATCGAGAACCGACGGCAGGTCTGATGCGCGAACGAATGCGCACGCGGCCTGCACGGGAGCACCCGGAAAGGTTCAGTCGATCAGCGCGGCGGCATGACGGCGCAGGTGATCGTCGATGAAGCTGGCGATGAAGAAATAGGAATGGTCGTAACCGGGCTGCGTGCGCAGTTCGAGGTCGACGCCCTTCTCCACGCAGGCGGCTTCCAGTTCCGCGGGGCGAAGCTGGCCGTCTTGCAGGAAATTGTCGTCGCCGCCCTGGTCGACCAGGATTGGGCCTGCGTAGCCTGACTGTCGGATCAACTCGCAGGCGTCCCACTCCCGCCAGGCCTTGCGATCGTCGCCCAGGTAGCCGGAAAAGGCCTTCCGGCCCCAGTCGCAGCGGGTCGGGTTGCAGATCGGCGCGAAGGCGGAAACCGTCCGGTAGCGGCCCGGATTGCGCAGCGCGCAGACCAGGGCACCGTGACCGCCCATGGAATGACCGCAGATCGACTGGCGCTCGTCGACCGGGAGGTTCGCGACGATGACCTGCGGCAGCTCGTCGGTGACGTAGTCGTACATGCGGTAGTGGCGGTTCCAGGGCGAGCGTGTGGCGTTGAGGTAGAAACCCGCTCCCGATCCGAAATCGTAGCTGTCGTCCTCTCCCGGCAGGTCGATGTTGCGCGGGCTGGTGTCCGGACAGACGATGGCCAGGCCGAGCTCCGCAGCCATACGGTGCGCACCGGCCTTCTGCATGAAATTCTCGTCGGTGCAGGTCAGGCCCGATAGCCACCACAGCACCGGCACTGGCCCGGATTCCGCGGCTGGCGGAAGGTAGACGGCGAAAACCATGTCGCAATCGAGACAATCCGAGCGATGGCGAAAGCGTCGATGCCAGCCGCCGAAACTGCAATTGGCCGAAACCTGTTCGATCCCGTCGGTCATATCAACTGCCTCCGGTTTCAATAGTGTAAGACGGTGCGAATGCTCTTGCCGGCATGCAGCAATTCGAAGGCTTCGTTGATCTTCTCGAAGGGCATGTCATGGGTGATGAACTCGTCAATCCTGATCTCGCCGTCCATGTAGCGCTGCACGTAGTCCGGCAACTCGCTGCGGCCCTTGACGCCGCCGAAAGCGGAGCCGCGCCATACGCGACCGGTCACGAGCTGGAACGGCCGGGTCGAGATCTCCTCGCCTGCGCCGGCCACGCCGATGATGACCGACTCGCCCCAACCCTTGTGGCAGCATTCGAGCGCCGAACGCATGACGTTGACATTGCCGATGCACTCGAATGAATAGTCCACGCCACCGTCGGTCATGTCGACGATCACTTCCTGGATCGATTCGGAATGATCCCGGGGATTGACGAAGTCCGTGGCGCCGAACTGGCGCGCCAGCTCGAACTTGTCGGGGTTGATGTCGATCGCGATGATTCTTTCGGCGCCGGCCATCACCGCGCCCTGGATCACGGCCAGGCCGATGGCGCCGAGGCCGAACACGGCCACCGTCGAGCCGGCTTCGACCCGGGCGGTGTTGAGTACCGCCCCGATGCCGGTGGTCACACCGCAGCCGAGCAGGCAGATCTTGTCCAGCGGCGCTTCCTTCGACACCTTCGCCAGCGATACCTCCGGCACGACGGTATAACGACTGAAGGTCGAGGTACCCATGTAGTGATGCAGGGGCTTGCCGTCGACCGAAAAACGCGAACTACCGTCGGGCATGAGACCCTTCCCCTGTGTGGCACGAACGGCCTGGCAGAGATTGGTCTTGCCCGAGGTGCAGAACTTGCACTTGCCGCACTCGGCCGTATAGAGGGGAATGACGTGGTCGCCCTCGGACACGCTGGTCACGCCCTCACCCACTTCGCGCACGATACCGGCGCCCTCGTGGCCGAGCACCGAGGGGAAGAGTCCTTCCGGATCGGCGCCCGAAAGCGTATAGGCATCGGTATGACAGACGCTGGTCGCCACGATCTCGACGAGCACCTCGCCGGCGCGCGGCCCGGCGACATCGATCTCGAGCACTTCGAGGGGTTTCCCGGCTTGGCGGGCGACGGCGGCTATCGATTTCATGGCGTACTTCTCCCTATGTTCTGCTTGAAGAGCTATTAGAACATCCGCACATCGACAAGTCTCGCGACCTGCCTGCCGCTCACTCCAGATCGCGGTAGCATTCCGGCCTGAAACGGGGCGTGCACAGGGCCAGGAACACCAGGTCCTGGTCGCCGTCGTTCTCGATGCGCTGGGCCCGTCCCGGCTCGATGATCACCACATCGCCGACCGTTACCGGTTCCGGCCCTTCGCGATCGAGTTCAACGCGCCCTTGCCCGGCCAGGATCACATAGCGCTCCGTGATGCCCTCGAGCGCGTGCCAGCGGGTGGTATCCCCCGGTGCCACGCGGGCCCGGGCAACGGACAGATCCGGATCATCGAGCTGGTTGCTCAGCTCGGTGATCCAGCAGCCTTCCTCGAACCAGTACTCGGATCGATCCCTGGCGCGTCGAATCGTCACGGCGCGTGCCCCTCCTTCGGCTGCGGCACCCAGTTGTGGCCGAGATTGTCCATCTGCGCCAGGATCCAGCGTTGGCGCTCGAGAAGGAAATCATCGGGGCGGTCGGCATCGAAGCGCTTTGGCGCGGGCAACAGCGCGGCGAGCAAGGCGGCTTCTCCTCGGGTCAGGGCCGAAGCCGGCTTGCCGAAATAATGGAGCGACGCCGCCCCCGCACCGTAGACACCGTCGTCGAATTCGGCGATGTTGAGATAGATTTCGAGCAGGCGATGCTTGGGCACGAACAACTCCAGCGGCAGGGTCAGCGTTGCTTCCAGGCCCTTGCGAACCCAGTCGCGCCCGGGCCAGAGATAGAGATTGCGCGCCAGCTGCTGCGTGATGGTGCTGGCGCCGCGCAGCCGACCGCCGTCGAGCCGCGTATCGACGGCCTGGCGGATCTGGTCGATGTCGAATCCGAAATGTTGGGGAAACTTCTGGTCTTCGGCCGCAATGACTGCGAGCTTGAGGTGGTCGGAGATCCGCCGGTAGGGTACCCATTCCTGGCGGACGGATCGATCGTTTTGCCAGGCGTCGAGGGTCATGTAGGCCGATGTTGTCGGATCGATCCATCGCAGCGGCAGGGTCAGGCCGATCAGGAGAAGCAGGACGAGCAACCCCAGGCGCCATATCCACTTCAGGCAGGAACGCAGGAAGAGCTTCACCGCTCACCCTGCTGCCGCAGCACCGCGCAGAGTTTGCGGAAATCCGGCTCGCTCAGCTGCCCGCGGAACACGCAGAGTGCGCGGGGCAATCGCCTTTCGTTACGCCAGCGAATCCCGACATAGACCGGCGAGACGAACGGCGTGCCGTCAAGCTTGCCCGTGGATCGCGTACCTGAGCGGCCGCGAAGGTGGATGCTTTCACCGTCGATGGCCAGGCCCGTGGCATCAGGCCAAAGCAGGCGCAAGATACTCCGGCTGCCCAGGCCAATGACCAGGAGCGCAATCGGCAGCTGGACGACAAGCGGCAGCCCGTTGGCGAAAGCCGCGACCAGGCCGAGCAAGGTCAGCCCGGACAGCACCAGGGCCATCCCGGGTGATGGACCCACCGGCCATTCACTGCTTTGATGGTCCGAAGTGGCGCGCACGGATTGCCTCGACGATGTCTTCCAGGCCGGGTTCGGGTCGCGAGCGACCCAGCAGCCAGTCCCAGAGCCGATCATCCTCGATCTCCAGCAGCCGGTCGAAGTCCTCGCGAAGATGCTCATCGGCCCCGCTCCAACAATCATCGAGCCAGCCGCCGAGCATTACATCGAGCTCCTGCATCCCGCGCCGACAACGCCAGCGCAGTCGCGATGGGGGCTGTTTCGGATTCATTGCGTATCGGAGACGCTATAACCCGCGGCGTGCGAGCATCATTTTCTTGATTTCGGCGATGGCCTTGGCCGGATTCAGGCCCTTGGGGCAGGTCTTGGTGCAATTCATGATGGTGTGGCACCGATACAGGCGGAACGGATCCTCGAGATCGTCGAGGCGCTCACCCGTGGCTTCGTCGCGCGAATCCACCAGCCAGCGATAGGCCTGCAGCAGGATGGCCGGCCCCAGGTAACGCTCGCCGCTCCACCAGTAGCTCGGACAGGCGGTCGAGCAGCACGCGCACAGGATGCATTCGTACAGCCCGTCGATGTGTTTGCGGTCCTCGGGCGACTGCAGGCGTTCCTTGTCCGGCGGCGCCGGGCTTTGCGTGCGCAGCCACGGCCGGATCGAGGCGTACTGGGCATAAAAGTGCGTGAGGTCGGGAACGAGGTCCTTGACCACCGGCATGTGCGGTAGCGGGTAGATCTTGACATCACCCTTGACCTCGTCGATTCCCTTGGTGCAGGCCAGCGTATTGGTACCGTCGATGTTGAAGGCGCAGGAACCGCAGATGCCCTCGCGGCAGGAGCGACGAAAGGTCAGCGTTGGATCGATCTCGTTCTTGATCTTGACGACGGCGTCGAGCACCATCGGCCCGCAGTCATCGAGGTCGATGTCGAACGAATCGATGCGCGGATTCTCGCCGCTGTCGGGCTCCCAGCGATAGATGCGGAAGGTCTTGACGTTCTTCGCCCCTTCCGGTGCCGGATAGTGCTTGCCCTTTTTGATGCGTGAATTCTTGGGAAGTCTGAACTCTGCCATTAGTATGTCCGTGCCTTCGGAGGGATGACATCACACTCTTCGGTCAGCGTGTGCATGTGCACCGGCCGGTAATCAATCTTCGTCTTGCCGGCCTCGTCCATCCAGATCAGTGTGTGCTTCATCCAGTTCTCGTCGTCGCGATCGCCGTGGTCTTCCCGGGCGTGCGCGCCGCGACTCTCGGTGCGGTTTTCGGCCGCCATCATGGTGGTCACCGCGTTGCCGAGCAGATTCCTGAGCTCGAGGGTCTCGACCAGGTCGGAATTCCACACCAGCGAACGATCGCTGACCTTGATCCGGTCGAACTTGCCCGCCACGTCGGCGATCTTCTCGCGGCCCTCTCCCAGCGTTTCGCCGGTTCGAAAGACCGCGGCGTTGTTCTGCATGACCTGCTGCATCTCGCCGCGAATCTCGGCCGTGGGCAGGTCCCCGTCGGCATGACGCAGGCGATCGAACTCGTCGAGCACCTTGTTGACCGTGCCTTCCGGCAGCGGCTTGTGCGACTGGCCGGGCTCGATGGTCTCACCGCAGCGGATCGCCACGGCCCGGCCGAAGACGATCAGGTCCAGCAGGGAATTGGAGCCCAGCCGATTGGCGCCGTGAACCGAAACACAGGCCGCCTCACCGATGGAGTACAGGCCCGGTACGACGCTGTCGGGATTGCCGTCGGCGAGCGTGACGACCTCGCCGTGGTGGTTGGTCGGAATGCCGCCCATGTTGTAGTGCACCGTCGGCAGCACCGGGATGGGATCCCTGGTGACGTCGACGCCGGAGAAGATCCGGGCCGACTCGGCAATGCCCGGCAGGCGCTCGTTGATGACATCGGCGCCCAGGTGCTGCAGGTTGAGGTGGATGTGATCCTTGTTCGGACCCACGCCGCGGCCCTCGCGAATCTCGATGGTCATCGAGCGTGAAACCACGTCACGCGAGGCCAGGTCCTTGGCATTGGGCGCGTAACGCTCCATGAAGCGCTCACCCTCGGAATTGGTCAGGTAGCCGCCCTCCCCGCGCACGCCCTCGGTGATCAGGCAGCCGGCGCCGTAGATGCCGGTGGGATGGAATTGTACGAACTCCATGTCCTGCAGCGGCAGGCCGGCGCGCAGCACCATGCCGTTGCCGTCACCGGTGCAGGTGTGCGCCGAAGTACAGGAAAAGTATGAACGGCCATAGCCGCCGGTAGCCAGAATCACTGCATGGGCGCGAAACTCGTGCAATGTGCCCGTAGTCAGGTCCCAGGCGAGCACGCCACGGCAGGCGCCGTCGTCGTCCATCAGCAGGTCGATGGCGAAATACTCGATGAAGAACTGGGCGTCGTGCTTGAGCGACTGCTGGTAGAGGGTATGCAGGATGGCGTGACCGGTACGGTCCGCGGCCGCACAGGTGCGTTGGGCGGTGCCCTCGCCATAATGCGTGGTCATGCCGCCGAAGGGCCGCTGGTATATCTTGCCCTCTTCCGTGCGCGAGAACGGCACGCCGAAGTGCTCCAGCTCGACCACGGCCTGCATGGCGTTCTTACACATGTATTCGATGGCGTCCTGGTCGCCGAGCCAGTCCGACCCCTTGACCGTGTCGTACATGTGCCAGCGCCAGTCGTCCTCGCCCATGTTGCTCAGTGCGGCACTCATGCCGCCCTGGGCGGCTACCGTATGCGAGCGGGTCGGAAAGACCTTGGTGATGCAAGCAGTGTTCAGCCCGGTCGCGGCCAGCCCCATGGTAGCGCGCAGGCCGGCGCCGCCCGCGCCAATGACCAGCACATCGTATTCGTGCCGGGTGATGTCGTAAGCGTTGCTCAAGTTCAGACTCCCAGAGCCAGTTTGAGAATGGCGAGTGCGCCCAGCAGGCCGCCGAACAGGGCCAATGCCTTGATGGCCACCATCAGGAATACTTCCACGGCCCGATTATCAACGTAGTCTTCGATGATGACCTGCAGGCCGAGCTGGCCGTGGTGAAAGGCGACCACCACGAAAAGGATGGCCATGACGGCATTGACCGGATGGGCGATGAATGTCGACGCGGCTGTGTGGTCGGCGCCGACGAGAGAAACCAGGGCCCACAGCAACCAGGACGTCAGCGCGACCAGGAAGATCGCTGTCAGTCGCTGCGCCCACCAATGCCCAACGCCGTCGCCGGCTGAGCCATGGTTGTGTGCGCGCTCGAGTGGATTGCGAAGTTGGTTCACAACAGGCCTCCCCAGACGATGGCCGTCAGTGCGACCGTGAGCGCCAGCACCAACCAGCCCGAAGCGTAAGCGCCCCTGAGTTCCAGCAGCCAGCCGGCATCCCAGAGCAGGTGACGGATGCCGTTGAACAGATGGTAGAAAAGCGCAACCGACCAGACGAAAAGGAGAACCAGGCCCGGCGCGCTGCCCAGCCAGGCGTTGACGGCTTCGAAGGCGCTCGGGCCGGCGGCGAGACCCACCAGCCAGGCGACGACCATGACCATGCCGAGGCTGAGCAACAGCCCGGAAAATCGATGCGCGATCGAGGTCAGCGACGTCAACTGCGGGCGGTATACCTGCAGATGAGGTGAAAGGGGGCGGTTGTCCGTCACCATGGATTCAGTACTCCCGGTTGCAGTCCAGCTCAGAAATCAATGCAGCGACCGTCTTTCTCCCAGTCGCCGTAACGGGTCGGCTCGAGACCGTTCTTGCGCCCGCCGAATTCTCGCGGCCGATCAACCTCCGGTTGTGTTACCGGTGACTCATCGGAATTCCCTTGCTTCTGGTCCGCTTCGGCAGCGTGCTGATCTGGATTCGTGCCTGACGATGTAGAATTGTAACCGCTCATGACGCTCCATTTTACCCGGCATGTCTAATCAATTTTCCCTGAATCATCTCCGCTCGTGCTCGATCGAAGGCCCGGAAGCCCTCGACTATGCACAATCGCAGTTTACCGTCGGCATCGAAAGCCTGTCGGATAACCGCTGGTCGCCGACGGCCTGGTGTGATCCCAAGGGCAGAGTCATCAGCTTCATGATGGCGCGCAGGAGTGAAGATGGCGTCGACCTCGTTCTTCCCGCTGTCCAGGTCGATACGGTTCGGGAGAGGCTTCGGCAATTCACGATCGGTCGAAAGGTGCGTATCTCCGGGCCGGGACCGGTGGCAGGCTCGTTCCAGCCTGATCCGGCCATGCCCACTCTCTCCATTGATTTGACTCGTGGCATGCGCGCACATGCCGAGGCGCACGCCGATGACGAGATGCAGCAACGTTGGCAACGGCTGGATTTGTGCAGGGGGCTGCCCTGGCTGGATCCGTCCAGCAGCCAGCAACACCTGCCGCAATGGCTGGGCCTGGAAGAACTCGGTGCCCTCGCCTACGACAAGGGCTGCTACCCCGGGCAGGAAGTCATCGCCCGGCTGCATTACCGCGGTTCGATCAAGTACAGGCTGGTCGGCATGAAATGCAATGACGCCAGCGACTTCCCCGCCCATGCCCGAGTGACCGACGCTGGCGGGAACGGCGTTGGGCACTGCCTGGGCGGCATGAACTTCAGCGGCGAGGTGATCGGCCTGGCCGTCCTCTCGACCCGAATCGAAGACGGGAGTGAGGTCTTTTTGCATGCCGGTGACCGCTCGCATTCTGCGCGAGTGACGCCGCCTGAAGGGCTGTGCTAACATCCGGAACACCAAAAGAAATCCGCAAATCATGAATTTAGAGGGGTCTGTTCAATGAAAACTTCAATCAAGCTCGCGGGTTTGGTTTTCGGCTTGATCCTGGCCGGGTCGATCTGGGCGCAGGAAGAAGCTCAGGATCAGTCCGGCGAGGCTCCGCAAGAAGCCGCAGAGGCCGCCTCTCAAACGTCTGCTCAAGATCCGCAGGAACAAGGCCCCGATCAGCAAGAAGAAGAACAGGCCGATTCCGCGGAAGCGGCTCCCCAGGACAATGACGACTCACCGGACGTAACAGCTGATTCGGAAGAGCCGGCAAGCCAGGAGCAGCCCACGGCCGCCGAAGCAGTGCCTGAATCGGCAGAAACCTTCACTTTCCAGGGGCATCCGATCTTTTCGCCTGAAACGGCCGAGCTGGTCTATCGCCCGCTGGTGGACTATCTCAACGATGCCCTTCCCTACCGGTTCAACCTGGAACTCGCGCCGGATTATCATCGTTATTGGCTGAGTGCGCGGCGCGGCGAAAATCCTCACCTGGTCCTCGAGGAACCGCACCTGATCGACTATCGCATGCAGCGGCACGAATACACGCCTCTGGTTCGCGCAAACCAGCCAATCACTTATTCCCTGCTGACGTCGATGGACAACGCCGAATCCAGTGTTCAGGACTTCGTCGGCCGGCGCGTGTCCACCATGCCGGCACCGAGCCTGGGTTACCTGATTCTGACGAGCTGGTTCGACAACCCGATGCAGCAGCCGCTTATCCAGTCCAACGCCGGTTCCTGGCTGGACGCCGTCGAAATCGTGTTTTCGCAGGAAGCCGATGCAGCCGTCGTGCCGCACAATCTGGTGTCACGCTACGTCAACCTGGCGAACGTACTTACCTCCCAGGAGTTTCCGGGCGTCACCATCGCCGCCAGCCCCGACGTGCCGGCCGATATACAGGAAGAAATCCGTGACGCATTGCTGGCCCTGCACGAAGACCAGGAGCATTTCGCCGCTCTCAACGAGCTCGACATCGACCAGTTCGTGGAAGCCAGCCCCGCGCAGTACGAAGGGCTTGAAGAGTGGCTGAGCCTGGTTTACTCGGTGCTGTGATTCATCTTTGCGCTACCAGGTAGCAGATCCAGCCGGCATCGGCATCGCCGGTGTCGGCTGGCTCGTAGATGCCATCGCCCTCGCCCGTTTCCTCGTCCGTACCCTCCCAGTAGACCTCGACCGTGGAGAAGCCTGCTTCTTGCAGCAGCTCACGGATCTCGGGCAGTGTCCATAGGCGCCAGTGGTACTCGAACGCCCGCTTGAGCTCGGAGCCGTCGGGAAATTCGAAGTGAATCTGGCAGGTCATCGCGTGCTGGATGGGATCGAAGCTGGCCTGATCCCAGACGTACGTGAAATCGTCGTACTCGGTACGTTCCTCGAGCTCGCGGTGGGCCTCGTAGCCGCCGAAAGCATCGAGAAACAGGATGCCGTCGTCGACCAGGGACTCACGCGCACGTTCGAAATAGGCGCGAAGGCTGTCGCGGGTCGTGAAGAGGTAATAACTGAAGTTCATCGCCAAAAGGGCGTCCACGCTGGCGGTCTCGGCGGTCATCACGTCGCCCTCGATCAGCTCGATCCGCGAGCGTTCTTCGGGCGTCAGGGCCTCCAGATGGTGCTCACGACCCCATTGAAGCACTGCCGAGTCGAGGTCGACGGCCACGGCACGGTGCGCTCGGCCGCTTCGCACCCAGTGGCAGGCCGTATTGGCCGTTCCGCAGAAATCCTCGCGAATGAATTCCAGCGGGCGTCCGCTCAACGTCTCGAAGGTTTCCGCCACGAACTCGAGTTCCGACTCCGGATCCTGAACGCTCTCCTCGTAAAGCGTGTGACGATCGGCCTGTTCGGCCAGCGAGACTCGTTTCCTGCTTGTACGGGACATGGGTATTCGGACTCCGGTTGAAAGCTCTGGGGCCAATCAGCCCGCTCAAGGTTGTTCGCGAATCGCCGGCCAGGCTGCGCGAAGGTAGATCGACATCGACCAGATGGTCAGCAATGCCGCAATGATCAGCAGCCAGCGGCCGATCTCCAGTACCGGGATGACCCACAGCGGTTCGCCGTAGAGAAGAAACCCGATCGCCACCATCTGCAAAATGGTCTTGATCTTGCCTACCCAGGCGACCTTGATGCGCCCGGCCTCGCCGAGCGCCGCCATCCACTCGCGCAGCGCCGATATGGTGATCTCGCGACCGATGATCACGGCCGCGGATAATGCAATGCCGATTTCGGGATGGCGCTGAACGATCAGCAGCAAGACCACGGTCACCATCAGCTTGTCGGCGACCGGGTCCAGGAAAGCGCCGAAACTGCTCGTCATTCCCCAGCGACGGGCAATCCAGCCGTCGAGTGCGTCGGTCACCGCTGCCAGGATGAACAGCCCGACCGTGACCTGGTTTGCCGTATCGAACGGCAGGTAGAACACCACCACCAGCACCGGGATGAACACGATGCGCAACAACGTCAGCAGTGTCGGAATGGTCAACTGCAAGAATTCGCTCCGGAACCGGAAAACATCACATTATCCCGCAACATTGGACTGAGCGGAACACATCATTGCTTGTGGAGGTGTTCCACGACGGCTTCGGCCAGCTTACGGCTGATTCCGCCGACACGCACCAGTTCGTCGACACCCGCCTTGCGAATGCCCTGCAAACCGCCGAATGCCTTGAGCAGGGCCTGGCGGCGCTTCGGCCCCACCCCCGGCACCTGCTCCAGCGGAGAAGCCTGGGCACGCTTCTGCCGCCTCTTGCGATGGCCGGCGATCGCGAACCGGTGCGCCTCGTCGCGGATCTGCTGGACCAGGTGCGATGCCGGGTGGTGCGGTCCCGGCACGGCTTCACGCTCACCCATGATGAATCGTTCGTGTCCGGCACGGCGCGCCGCTCCCTTGGCCACGCCGAGCATCGGAATGGCATCGAGCCCGAGCTCCTCGAAGACCTTGCGAGCGCGCCCGAGCTGCCCCTTGCCGCCGTCGATAATGACCAGGTCGGGCAAGGTGTCGGCCTTTTCCAGCACGCGGGTATAGCGTCGCCGCAGCACCTGCTCCATGGCCGCGTAGTCGTCGCCCGGCTCGATACCGCTGATATTGAAGCGGCGATATTGCTTCTTCTCGGGGCCGCCGGGGCCGAAAACCACGCACGAGCCGACCGTCTCGGTGCCGGAGATATGCGAAATATCGAAGCATTCCAGGCGCTCGGGCGGACTGGGCATTTCCAGCATTTCGGCCAGCGCGGCCAGCCCGCGGCCGACCTGGTCGCGCTCGGCCAGGCGTCGGCGCAGGGCATCGCCGGCATTCGCGACAGCCAGGCGTACCCATTCGGCTCGTTGCCCCCGCAGCCGCCAGGACAGCTCCACGCGCGCCCCGCGGCGTGAGCCCAATGCCTCCTCCCAGAGGGCGGAATCGACCGGCTCCCGGGAGAGCAGGATTTCGGCCGGCGGATTGCGATCAGCGTAGTACTGCCCCAGGAAGGCGCCCAGGATATCGGCCTCGGACATGTCGCCGTGCAGGTTGCCGGGAAAGTAGCTGCGCCCGCCCACGTTGCGGCCATGACGAAACTCGACCACGTGCACACAGGCCTTGCCCGCTTCGACATGCATGCCGATGACGTCGGTCTCGCCCGCTCCGCCGGTCACGAACTGACTACCGCGCACGCGCTGTACCGCCTGGATGCGATCACGATAGGCCGCCGCCTTCTCGAACTCGAGCGCTCGTGAGGCCTGCTCCATCCGATCGCCGAGATGCTCGATGACTTCGTCGCTGCGGCCCTCGAGAAACTGAACGGCCGCACGCACGTCCGCGGCATACTCTTCCTTGCTGATATAGCCAACGCAGGGCGCGCTGCAGCGATTGATCTGATACTGCAGGCAGGGCCGGCTGCGATTCTCGAACACCGTATCGCGGCACTGGCGCAGTCCGAACAGGCGATAGATCTGGTTGAGCGCCTCGCGTACGGCGCCAGCGCTGGAAAACGGTCCGAAGTAGCGGTGCGGCGGCTTGCGGCTGCCGCGGTAGAAGCCGATGCGTGGATAGTCGTGCGCGGTTTCGAGCCGGATCCAGGGATAGCTCTTGTCATCGCGCAAGTTGACGTTGAAGCGCGGTCGATGCGCCTTGATCCATTCGTTCTCGAGCAGCAGCGCCTCGGCTTCGGTGCGGGTCAGGCTGACTTCCATGCTGTCGACCTTGCGCACCAGCAGATTGAGCCGGGGGCCGAGGTCCTTGCGGCTGAAATAGCTGGCCACCCGGCGGCGCAGATTGCGCGCCTTGCCGACATAGAGCACCTTGCCGCCGGCATCGCGCATCAGGTAGACGCCGGGCCCGGTGCTCAGGCTTCTAGCGAAAGCGCGGCCGTCGAAATCGCTCATTGCCGCGCTGTACGCAGATCCTCGACCAGGCGATCGGCGGCGACTTCGAGCATATCGATGACGCGCTGGAAGCCGTCCACGCCGCCATAGTAAGGATCGGGTACTTCCTCGATGCCGTAGTCGGGTGCCAGGCTCATGACCAGGTCGAGGCGAGCGCCGCTGTCCGACGGCTGCCGGGCCCGGAGATCCTCGAGGTTGGATCGGTCCATCACGAAAATGGCGTCGAAGCGCGAGAAGTCCTCCGGGGTGACGACCCTCGCCCGCTCGGCGCTGATATCCAGTCCCCATTGCCGGGCGATGCGTTGCGCGCGGGGATCGGGCGGACTGCCCGCGTGATAGCCGGTGGTGCCGGCCGAGTCGGTCTCGATCACCAGTTCCGCCTGGCGCAGCTTCCAGTCGAAAACCGCCTTGGCCGTTGGGCTGCGGCAGATATTCCCCAGACAGACAAAAAGTATTCTTTTCATGGCATTACATCATTAACTTAAGGTCGAGCATTATCCATTGGTGGCGGTTCGCTTATCGAAAACGCGCCGCCACGGCCGCCAGGTCCTCCCGCGTATCGATGCCCGCCGGCACATCCTCGACCGCCTTCGCACAGGCAACGGCCCAGCCGGCGGCCAGCGCACGCAACTGTTCGAGCGATTCCAGGCTTTCCAGTTCCGAAGCCGGCAGTGTCCGCCACTGTTCAAGCGCACGCACGCGGTAGGCATAAAGGCCGAGATGGGCCCTGGCAGCGGAGACCGGCCAATCGCCTTCGCGCACGTGCGGAATTGCGCTTCGCGAGAAGTACATCGCCCTGCCCTGGTCATCCGCGACCAGTTTGACCACGTTGGGATTGCGCCATTCGGTCTCGTCGATCATCGGGCGCCAGAGCGTTGCCATCCGGGCTTCGGGCTGTGACTCGAGCAAGGCGGCCACCTGGCGAAGGCAGGCAGAGGGCATCTCCGGTTCGTCACCCTGGAGATTGACGACAATATCGTGGCCGGAAAGACCCAGTCCGGAAGCAGCTTCGGCGAGTCGGTCCGTACCTGATCGATGATCCGGTCGTGTCATGACGACGCTACCGCCGTCGGCGCGCACCAGATCGGCCACTTCCTCGCTGTCGGTGGCCACGTGCACGCTCGCCGCCCCGGCACTGCGAGCCCGGTCGCATACGCGCAGGATCAGGGCGCGACCGGCGACATCGGCCAGCGGCTTTCGCGGCAGGCGCGTGGAGGCCAGGCGAGCCGGAATCAGGATATGGAATTCAGTCATGATGCCCTGAATTCTCGCACATGCGCCACAACGGCTTGGCTCGCTGCTTCCGGCAGCTTTGCCTCGATCGGTAACACCCAGGTCTCGGGCAGATTGCCCAGACGCTCGAGTTTGACCGCGTCCTTTTCGGTCACGATCAGCGGCCCCGGGTAGCTTGAAAGTTCAGCAGCAGAAAACGCGTGGTGGTCCGGGAACGGCCTTGGGCGGAAGCGATAGCCCAGGGCTTCGAGCAGCAAAAAGAAACTGTCCGGATTTCCGATTGCACACACCGCGTCGAATTGCGACTGGAGCGGCGCGGCCGCATTGTCTTCCGGTATACCCAGGCGATAGAGCCGTCCCGGTGCGACGGCAAAGGGTGTGCCGAGACTCGCCGGTTTGCCGTGATGCTTCCCTGCCTCCTTGATGAGTACCTGGTCGACCGATGAGAGTCGCTCGATCGGCTGGCGCAAAGGTCCGGCGGGCAGCAGGCGTTGGTTTCCCAGGCCGCGCAATCCGTCGATCACGCAGATCTCGTAGCTCCTGGGCAGGCGCGAATGCTGCAGCCCATCGTCGGACAGGACCACATCAGCGCCCCCGCTGAGCGCGGCCGAAAGCGCGGCACGACGATCGCGACAGACCCAAACGGCGCAACCCGCCCGTCGCGCCAGGAGAACCGGTTCATCCCCCACGGCTTCAGGATCGCTGGAGGGTGTAACCGCCCGGGGCTCATCGCCGCCCTGCCCGCCGTAGCCGCGGCTGATGACCGCCGGTGCATAGCCCGCGTGCCGGAGCATTTTCGCGAGCGCGGCAACGACCGGCGTCTTGCCACTGCCGCCGACCGTGATATTGCCAACCACGATGACCGGGCGTGACGGTCGCTCTTTGGTCACGCGTCCGCGACGGACAGCAAGGAAGCGGTAGAAGGGAACGAGCGCTCGAAGCCACAAGGGGGGGCGTTGCCGTGAGAACCACAGCCCGGTCAGGTACCCCGCCAGTCGCGCCTTCACTGCCGGTCAGACACCGGCAAGCTGGAGCCGGTGCAGGTAACGGTAAAGGCCGTCGTCACGTTCAAGCAATTCAGCGTGCGAGCCGGACTCGACGACACGCCCGTGATCAAGCACGACCACCTGGTCGGCCATCTGTACAGTAGCCAGGCGGTGCGCGATAACCAGGGTGGTCCGGTCGACCATCAATTCCTCGAGCGCGTCCTGGACGGCTTGCTCGGACTCCGCGTCGAGTGCGGAAGTCGCCTCGTCGAGGATCAGGATGGGTGCGTCCTTGAGTACGGCGCGCGCGATGGCGATGCGCTGGCGCTGGCCGCCCGAGAGCAGCGAACCATCCTCGCCAATCGGGGTGTCCAGGCCGCGCGGCAGGCGTTCGATGAACTCCATGGCGTGGGCTGCCCTGGCGGCTTCCTCCACCTGCGTGCGGCTGGCATCGGCCAGGGCGCCGTAAGCAATATTGCGCCCGATGGTGTCGTTGAACAGGACGACGTCCTGGCTGACCAGGGCGATTCGGTCCCGCAGCGCCGCGAGCTTGAAATCGCGAATATCGACTTCGTCGATGAGAATGCGGCCCGAGGACGGCTGGTAGAACCTCGGGAGCAGCTTGACGATCGTGCTCTTGCCCGAGCCCGAACGCCCCACCAAGGCGGTGACCTTGCCGGCGGGAATATGCAGGTCCAGGTCGACCAGCGCCGAGTCGCTGGCATCGGGGTAGGAAAACGATACGTTCTCGAAGCGGATGTCGCCGCGCACGTTCTCGGGTTCGTAGTGGCCCGTGTCTGTCTCTCCCGGCGTATCAACCACTCGAAAAATGCTGTCGGCCGCGGCAACGCCGCGTTCAATCGTCACATGCATCTTGGTCAGCCGCTTGAGCGGCGGAATGGTGGCGGCCAGCGCCGCCAGCACCGACATGAAGATGCCGGCCGTGACCGTATCGCCCATCAACTCGCTGGCGGCGACGACCAGCAACACCACCAGCGCGACACCGGCGGCCATCTGTACCAGCGACGACGAAAGCAATTGCGTGCCGACCAGGCGCAAGTGCAGTTTTCGGTTGCTCTCGTTGATGCCCTGGAACTTGTCGCGTTCGTGCTGCTGCCCACCGAATACCTTGACGACCTGGTGGCCGTTGACGGCCTCCTCGGTGATGTGGGTGACATCGCCCATCGAGTCCTGGATATTGGTCGAGATGCGGCGGAAGTGACGGCTGATGAAGTAGGCGATCACCGCGATGATCGGCAGCAGCAACAGCAGCGACAGGGTCAGGCGCCAGGACTGGATCAGCATGACGCCGAACAACGCGATAACCGTCATGACGTCGCGCGAGACGCCGATCAGCGCCTTGGTCGCCGCCTCGGCCACCTGCTCGGTGTTGTAGGTCACGCGCGAGATCATCTGTCCGGACGACTCTCGGTCGAAGTAGGCAGCAGGCAGTTCCAGGTAGCGGTCGAAAAGCGCGTTGCGCAGGTCGGCAATCAGCTTTCGCCCGACCCACTGCATGCCGAACTCGCCGCCGAAATTGCCGATGACGCGAAGGACCAGCGACAGGAACACCAGCGCCGGCAGGACATAATTGAAATCCGGTTTGGGATTGGCAATGGTGTCGTCGATCAGCGGCCGCAGCAGGTAGAAGAACAGTCCCTGGCCGGCCGCATCCAGGGCTACCGCAAACAAAGCCAAACCGAAGATCAGCCGGTGCTTGAGCACCATGCCGAGAAGGCGGCGATACACCTGCCCGCCGGTCATGCTGGACGGTGCATTCATTCGGAATCGCCCTCGACCGACGCGATACTGACCCGGCGAATGCCTTCCGCCGCGGCCGAATCGAGCACCATCACCACCAGGCGGTGCGGTGCTTCGGCATCGGCCCGTACGACCAGCACGGCCTCGGGCGTTTCCCCGAATTGTTCGGCGATGGCGGCCTGAACGGTCGCCTGGCGCGCGTCGACCAGTTCCTGGTCCCCCACGAACAGCCGGCCATCATCCGTGACGATGAATTCCACGATCTCGGGCACGGTTTCCGTCTCTGCGGTGCTCGCCTCGGGCAGGTTCAGGCGCAGCATGGCCTGGCGCTCGAATGTGGTCGAGACCATGAAAAAGATCAACAGGAGAAAGACCACGTCGATCAGCGACGTGAGATTGATCTCCGGCTCTTCGTTTTCATCCTGCTGCAGTTTCATGACCGATTGCGTCAGCCGGCAGCCTGCGGGCGCTTGCGCTCGATGGTGTGCAGCAACTCGATGGCCTGCTGCTCCATGTCGACCACGTAGGTGCGGACCAGTCCGCGGAAATACCGGTAGAAGAAGTAACTTGGAATGGCCACGGTGAGGCCCGCGGCCGTGGTGATGAGGGCCTGTGAGATGCCGCCGGCCAGCTCATTGGGGTCGCCCACGCCGTGAAGCATGATGGCCGAGAAGACCTCGATCATGCCAATCACTGTGCCCAGCAACCCCAGTAACGGCGTGATACCGGCAATCGTGCCCAGCGTGTTGAGAAAACGCTCGAGTTCGTGCACCACGTGCCGGCCGGTATCCTCGACCGCGTCCTTGATCACCTCGCGCTCGCGCCGTCGATTGACCAATGCCGCGGCGAGGACACGGCCCAACGCCGACGAGCGCTTGAGCTGCTCGATATGCTGGCGGTCGAGCTCGCGCTGCGCCGCCCATTGCCGGACCCGGTCGAGAACGCCGACAGGCAACACCCGCTTGCGGCGCAGGTTCACGAACCGTTCGATGATGATGGCGGCAGCGATGATGGAGCAAGCCAGAATCGGCACCATCAACCATCCACCCGCGACAACGATTTCGAGCATTTTGGGAGTCTGCTCCGACCTTCAGCATGTCCAGCGCGCATGATAACGGGTTTGCCCGGCATGCGTCGCGTTGGAATCTTGTCGCAAACGACTGGCCGGTGCTTCAGGGGCAGCCCCGACGATGTTTCCAGAAACGCGGACTGGTCGTCGCCATCGACTCGAGCTGTGGCTGCGCTCCGGGCCGGAACCATATGCGTAGCGCACCGCAGCGACCGGTTGTTATCCATTCGATTCCGCTCGAGATCAGGCGTGCACGGGTTTCGGCATGAACCCGACCGAAGCGGTCATGGCGGGCAACGGATGCAACGGCGATGTCCGGGTCGACCGCTGCGAGAAATGCCCGACTGCTGCCTTCGCGATGCCCGCCGCCTGGCAATTGCAGGACGTCGGACGGCGGCCCGCCCCACTCGCTGACCAGACGCGATTCGACATCGTCGTCGATACCGCCCGTCAAGAGCAGGCTGCCGCCCGGGCCGCTGACATGCAGGACACAGGAAGAGTTGCCCCCCAGATCCGGCAGGCCGGAGCTGGGATGCAGGAACTGGAAACGCCAGGCACCGGAGCGCCACCCTTCGCCGGCGACACAAGGCCGGGCGTTGTCGATGCCACTTCCGTGGACGAGCGTGTCTTCATCAACCACCGACGCCAGTCCACCCGAATGGCCGCGATGGTCGTGCGAGACCACGACCCGGTCGACCGGGCCGAGATTCAGCTGCCGCCGCGCATCCGGGAGGATTCCGGAGATCGCGTCGCCGCCTTCACCGTCACCGGGGCCGGTGTCGTAGAGCAGGACTTCATCGGCACTGCGCACGACTACCGCGAGACCGTTACCGACGTCGAGAAACCACACCTCCAGCTCGTCGGGCCCGAGCGAGTCGCGAGCCGGCCACAGAAGGGGCAGAAGTAGCGCCACGCCCAGGGCCCGCGCCGGCCAGCCCGGGGGTGCAATCAACCAGATGACGCCCACCGCGGCTGAAAGCAGCGCCCAGTTCGTCCCGCCCGACAGCGAGAGGTGCGCCACGGACAGTCCGTGCACCCATTCCAGGAATCCCAGAAGCACGCCCAGCCCGCCATCCGCCAGGACGCCCACGGGCGTGGCCGGGAGGCCCGCCAGCATGGTGACCACGTCCAGCAACAGCGCCGGCAACACCAGCAGGCCCATTACGGGAATCGCGACAAGGTTCGCCAGGAATGCGCCGGGGACCAGCTGGCCGAACAGCCCGACATTCAGCGGCAGCAGGCCAATCATCAAAACGGCCTGCGCTCGAATCAGTCCGGACAGCCACTGTCCCGGCCTTGAAGGTCGCCAGGCGAAGGCAAAGAGCAATACGGCCACGGCTGCGAAAGAAAGCCAGAACCCCATCGACAAGGGGGACAGGGGATCGAAGAGGAGTACTGCGAGCAGGGCCAGAATCAGCGCCCGCCCCGGCGCGACGGCGCGACGGCTGAGCAGTGCAATGGCCAGGACTGCCAGCATGACCAGGGCGCGCTGTGTCGGCAGCGTGAATCCGGCCAGGCCCGCATACCCCAGGGCGGCAGCGAACCCGAGCGCAACGCCAATCCTCCTGCGGTCAGCTCGCGCGAAAATCAGGGCCAGCGGCGCGCAGAGCCAGCCTGCAAGGAACCCGGCCAGGCCGGCCACCATGCCGATATGCAAGCCGGAGATCGCCAGTAGATGCGCGGTGCCGGTCTGGCGCAGAAGCTCGGAAAGTTCGGGCCGCATGCTCGAGCGGTCGGCGACACCCAGCGCGCGTTTGAGTGCAGCGACGTCCAGGTCGACCGTTTCCGACTGAGTGATATCCGACAGTCGCTGACGTTGCCGGTCCAGCCAGTGCTTGCCCGGATCGTCGTCGAGCAGCCCGGGCCGGCCGCGCACGCTACCCGCCGCACCGATACGCCTGGACAGCAAGTAGCGCTCATAGTCGAATCCACCCGGGTTATCCCGGCCGGCCGGCGGTGTCAGCCGAAGGTCCATGCGCCATCGGCTGCCCGGCTCCAGCCGGCGAAACGGGCGGTACCAGCGCACGCGGATGCGCTCGGGAACACCCTGCGGACTGGCATCGCTGTCGACACCCAGCGTGAAGTGCACACTCTGCCCGTGGCGCTGCGGCAATTCGGTAATCGTGCCGGACACCGTCACGACCTCGCCGGCACGCGAAGCCGGCCACTGCTGGTCGAGCTGCCACTGGGCACTGCCGGAAAACCACAATCCGCCCAGCACAAAGAGCCCCACCAGACGGGTGGCGCGGAAAGCGCAACAGACACCGGAGATTGCCGCGAGCAACAGCAGGACGCCGAAGCCGGGCAGAAAGGGTAACCAGGACGACAGCAGGCAGCCGCCGACAAACGCCAGTGCCAGACGCCCGCCCCCGCGGCCCATCGGTCAGTCGATGGGCACGAGCTGACCGCCGGTCATCTCCAGGCGCCGGTCCATGCGGCCGGCCAGCTGCGGGTCGTGAGTGACGAGGACGACGCTGGTCCGGAATTCCCGGTTGAGCTCGAGCATCAACTCGTAAACCTGCGTGGCGTTGCGCTCGTCGAGATTGCCGGTCGGTTCATCGCCGAGCACGCAGTCCGGCCTGTTGATCAACGCGCGAGCCACAGCGGCACGCTGCCTTTCACCGCCGGACAGCTCGCCGGGCTTGTGGGTCAGGCGATCGCCCAGACCGACGCGTTCGAGCAGCGCGGTCGCTTCCGCCTCTGCCTCGGTCGCCTTGCGCCCGGCAATCAGCAGCGGCATGGCCACATTTTCGAGCGCGGTGAATTCCGGCAGCAGATGGTGAAACTGGTAGACGAAACCGAGATGGCGGTTCCGGAGGGCCGCGCGGCGGGCCTCGTCGGCTTTGGCCATGTTCTCACCGGCGACCTCCACCGTACCGGCGGTCGGCTTGTCGAGCCCACCGAGGAGATGCAACAGGGTGCTCTTGCCGACCCCGGACGCCCCCAGGATGGCGACCTGTTCACCCCTTCGGATCTCGAGATCAACGCCGGTCAGCACGTTCAGTTCAGTCGGCCCCTGGACGAAAGTCCGGGTCAGGCCCTCGGTGCGAATGATGACATCACTCATGGCGCAGGGCCTCCACCGGTTCGGTTCGGGCGGCCCGCCACGCCGGGTAGATTGTCGACAGCAACGAAAGCACCAGGGCCACCGAGCCGAATTTCACGACGTCCTCCCATCGCAACTCGGAAGGCAGGTCACTGATGTAGTAGACCTCGGCGGAGAGAAAATCGGTGCTCAGGAATTGCTCGAGCGAGGCGACGATCTGCTCGACGTTCAGTGCCAGGAGCACGCCCGCGACGATGCCTGCAAGCGTGCCGATGATGCCGATCAACGATCCCTGGACGATGAAGATGCCCATGATTTTTCTCGGACCCAGCCCCATGGTCTTGAGGATGGCGATGTCGGCCTGCTTGTCGGTAACCACCATCACCAGGGTGGAGATGATGTTGAATGCCGCGACCGCGATAATCAGCGACAGGATGATGAACATCACGGTTTTCTCGGTTCGAACGGCGCGGAAGAAATTGGCGTGCTGCTGCGTCCAGTCGCGAACGCTGTGAGCCCCGCCGAGCTGATCGCTCAATTCCCAGGCGATCGAGCGCGCCTGCATCATGTCGTCGAACTTCAGGCGGATGCCGCCGACCTGGTCGTTCATCCGGAACAGCCGCTGGGCGTCGCGGTAATGGATGACGGCCAGCGCGGTGTCGTACTGCTGTACCCCGGCTTCGAAGATGCCGGCCACCTCGAAGCGCCGAACCTGCGGCACCACGCCGGCCGGGGTCGCCCGGATCTCCGGCGCGAAGATGGTGACGGAATCGCCCTCGCGCACACCCAGTCGTGAGGCCAGGCCGGAGCCAAGCATGACGCGCCACTCCCCGGGCACCAGGGCCGTGACGCCATCATGACGCATCACTTCGTCGATTTCGGAGACGCTGGGCTCGAGGTCGGGATCAATGCCCCGAACCTGGGCGCCGGCCGTTCCCCGCCCCTTGATCAGGGTCTCCTGTTCGACATAGGGCGCGGCGCCGACGACGGACGGATGCTCGCGAACCTGCTCGAGCAATGACTCCCAGTCGGAAAGCCGGCGCTCGTAGCCTTCGATGGTGGCATGCGAAATCATGCCCAGAATGCGTTCTCGGAGCTCTTTTTCGAAGCCGTTCATCACGCTCAGCACGGTGATCAGCACCATCACGCCCAGGGCAATACCGCCCATGGAAATGAGCGAAATGAAAGAGATGAAATGATTGCGCCGCTTGGCGCGGAGATAGCGCAGGCCGACGTAAATGCTCAGGGGTTGATACATTCGCTAGAGGATTCCTGTTTTCAGGCCGAGCGCTGGGCTGAACGAAGTTCGTCAAGCACCGCAGAGAGATCGTCGGGCAGAGCCGCCGAAAAGACTTGCTCCGTCGGCCAGGGCAACTTCAGGCAGTGCGCGTGCAGGAACAGCCGCTTGAGTCCGGGCGGAGCCGGACGCTGATTGTACCGCTCGTCCCCGGCCAGCGGGTGATCGATACTGGCGGCATGGGCCCTGATCTGGTGCGTGCGGCCTGTTTCGATGCGCACCTCGACGTAGCTGTACCCATTGACGCGCTCGAGCAGCTTGAAATGAGTCACGGCCGACTGGCCGTCCGGCGCGGCGATGATCCGACGCTGACCGCTCGCATCACGAATCTTTTTCAGCGGCGCGGTCACGGTCACGCTCTCCTGTGCCAGCTCGCCCTGCATCAACGCCAGGTAATGTTTTTCCACGGCCTGGTTCGCGAAGGACTTTTGCAGCTCGCGCGCGGCGCGGTGATTACGCGCCACGACCAGCAGGCCGCTGGTCGATCGATCGAGACGATGCACCGGCCGATACCCCTCGCCCATTCGTGCGAGCACGTCCATGAGCCCCCACTGGAGACCGCTGCCGCCCTGCACCGCCACGCCGGCAGGCTTGTCGAGGACGATAAAGTCATCATTTTCCTCGATAATGCAGACGCGAATCCGGTCGATCATGCCCTGGGGCACCCGGCGATCCTCGGGCGCCTTCGTCGAGACCGGTGGAATTCGCACCTCGTCGCCTGCCTTGAGCTTCTTCATCGGCTTGGCGCGCCGGCCATTGATCCGGACCTGCCCGGTGCGAACCAGCCGGTAGACCAGGCTGCGGGGTACCGAACCCAGTTCCGACATCAGGAAATTGTCCAGCCGCTGGCCGGAGCGATCGTCGCTGACGGTAACGTGCCGCACGCTGCGCCCCGGGGTACTGTCATTCATCAAGCGCCTGTCTTCCCGCTATCGTCGCTAAACAATCAATGATAAACTATGCGTATCAGGTGCATGCGTGGTCTTGAGCGGTTTTGTAATCGTAGTTGACACCGGACCCGCATGAACCCGATCGCGGATGCTGACACATCTGCCGATACCGACACAAGCGGCATTGGCAAGGCCAGATACGGGTCACGCGGCATTCGCCACTGGAACCATTTGCTCAACTCCCGGCCGGCGAACGCAGACCGGGAGCCGTCCATTCGAGGACAACATCGAATTGCACGACGATCCGGATCGAATCGATCCGGTCGCGGCAGGTGACAATGCGTGCCGCCAATGCCCGATTCACTCGGAGGCAACCGGCGGCCGGAAACGAAGAATATGCGCTCCCGGACCGGCCGATGCAGGTCTCTCCGGATGTGATGCCAGATAATGCAGGCCAGCGCCTCGCGCGGCCGCATGTGAACCAGACTGCGTCGCAGCACTTGCGGCGCCTCGGCGAAGTGCCCGGGCCATATCGCCCGGTGACAATTGATCCAGGCTGGTTTACCCGCCCGACTCCGCGTCACGGAGAAGGGTGAAGTCCGGCATCACCCGCCCGAAGACGGCTGCCCGTGGCGGTCGGGAGCGCCGGAGGAACAACATAATGAAGCGCATGCTGATCAACGCAACTCAACCCGAAGAGTTGCGCGTGGCCATTGCCGATGGCCAGACCCTGCTCGACCTCGATATCGAGGTCCCTGCCCAGGAGCAGAAAAAATCCAATATCTACAAAGGCCGCATCACGCGGGTGGAGCCCAGTCTCGACGCCTGTTTCGTCGAGTTCGGGTCGGAGCGGCATGGTTTCCTGTCGATGAAGGAGATCAGCCGGGAGTATTTCAGCGACACCGCCGTCAAGGCACTGGAATCCGGTGAACGTGTCGAAATCAAGGATGCAGTCCAGGGCGGCCAGGAAGTCATCGTCCAGGTCGACAAGGAAGAGCGAGGCACCAAGGGTGCGGCCCTGACCACCTTTGTCTCACTCGCCGGTCGCTATCTGGTCTTGATGCCGAACAATCCCCGAGCCGGCGGTGTATCCCGCCAGATCACGCGCGACGAGCGCAAGGAATTGCTCGACACGATCAAGGAAATCGAAATTCCCGGCGGCATGGGCTGTATCGTGCGCACGGCCGGCGTGGGGCGCGAGCGCGATGAGTTGCAGTGGGACCTGGACTACCTGCTGAAGCTGTGGAGCGCGATCCAGGAAGCCGCCGGCAGCAAGAAGGCACCGTTCCTGATCTACCAGGAAAGCAACCTCATCATTCGCGCCTTGCGCGACTACCTGCGTGACGATATCGGCGAAATCCTCATCGACGACGAAAAAGTATTCGAGGACGCCCGCGAGTTCATGCAGCAGGTCATGCCGCACAACCTGCGGAAGCTGAAGATTTACCGTGATGATACGCCGCTGTTTTCCCGCTACCAGATCGAAAGCCAGATCGAATCCGCGTTCGCGCGCGAGGTGCGACTGCCATCCGGCGGTGCGGTGGTTATCGATCACACGGAGGCCCTCCTGTCGATCGACATCAACTCGGCGCGCGCAACCAAGGGTGCCGACATCGAGGAAACCGCGCTCCAGACGAACCTGGAAGCGGCCGACGAAATTGCCCGTCAGTTGCGAATCCGCGACCTCGGCGGGCTGATCGTCATCGATTTCATCGACATGATGAGCAAGGACGCCCAGCGGCAAGTCGAGAGTCGCCTGCGTGAAGCCATGCGAATGGACAAGGCGCGCGTGCAGATCGGGCGAATTTCGCGTTTCGGCCTGCTCGAGATGTCGCGCCAGCGCTTGCGACCGTCCCTGGGCGAATCGAGCTATACCACCTGCCCGCGTTGCGACGGCTATGGGGCTATCCGATCGATCGAATCACTCGCGCTTTCGATCATGCGACTGGCCGAAGAAGAGTCCATGAAGGAGCACACATCGCGGGTGATCGTTCAGGCGCCGATCGAAGTGGCGAATTTCCTGCTCAATGAAAAGCGCCAGGCTGCCGAGGAGATCGAGGAACGCACCAAGGTCGGAATCACCATCGTGGCCAACCGCTGGATCGAAACGCCGCGTTTCGAAATCCAGCGCTTGCGCACCAGCGAATCGATCGAAGAGCCCAGTTACGCCCTGCCCAGCGGGGAAGAAGTCGAGACACTGCCCGCTCAGGCCGAAGTGCAGCCCGGGCCGGCACCCCAGCCTGCAGCCGTCAGCGGCATTCAGCGAACGGGACCTGCGCCCACGCCAACCAAAAAGCGCGGCGGCTTCGTTGCCTGGCTGAAGTCCCTGTTCGGCGGATTGCTCGGAGACGACGAAGACCAGCGCAAGGAGCGCAAGCACGACCGGCCGCACCCGCAGAAACACGGTGGCAAGCGCACCGACAAGGCGGTCGGCAGCCAGCATCGTCATCAGGGAAAACCCACTGGGAAAAAGAAGAAATCCCAGTCGCGCGGTAAAAAGAAGAAAACCGGCGGCAAGCCGTCGGACGGCAAGCCGGGTGACCAGAAGCCAGCCGACAACAACAACGCGCCCGACGGCGGCAGCAAGAAGAAAAAGAAGCGTCGTCGTCGTGGCGGCAAGAAGCGTCGTAGTCGTTCGGGTAACAACGATCAGGCCCAGAACCAGGGACAGCCCCGGGATCAGGGCAGCAACTCCGATCAGAAACCGAAGCCTGGCTCGCAATCCGACTCGAAGCCTGATCAGAAGCCTGATCAGAAGCCTGATCAGAAGCCTGATCAGAAGCCGGATCAGAAGCCGGATCAGAAGCCGGATCAGAAGCCGGATCAGAAGCCGGATCAGAAGCCGGACCAGAAGCCTGAGCAGAAGCCTGAGCAGAAGCCTGAGCAGAAGCCTGAGCAGAAGCCTGAGCAGAAGCCTGAGCAGAAGCCCGAGCAGAAGCCTGAGCAGAAGCCCGAGCAGAAGCCCGAGCAGAAGCCCGACTCGAAGGCTGAGTCAAAGCCTGAACGCGGGCCAAAAAAGGAAGACGGTCAGGGCGCTTCAACGACTGGCCAAGGTGACCGTCAGTCGGACAGCCCGGCTGACAACCGGGATGCCAAGCGCAAGGATTCATCAGGCGCTATTCCCGAAGGCGGCGGCATCTACCGTCTCAAGGACAGTGACTGATCGAGCCTGAAGCCACCGTTCGGGGCTGCACCGCAGCCCTGGACATGGCGGATTCAGACTTCCGAAACGAGTCCGTGGCGCAGGGCCATGCGCAGCAATTCGACTTCGCTGCCGACGCCGATCTTGTCGTAAATCCGGTACTTGTAGGTCGCCACCGTCTTGGGGCTGACGTTGAGCACCTCCCCGATGGACTGCATTTTCATGCCCTGCGTCAGCATCAGTGCAATTTCGAGCTCGCGCCCCGTCAATTCCTGGAAGGGCGACTGCGGTGTACCCGGTAGCAGCGAAATCGCAAGTTGCTGCGAGATGTCGGCACCAATGTAGCGCTCGCCCTGCGCGACCTTTTGCACCGCACGCAGCAACTCCCCGGCATCGCAAGCCTTGGTCAGGTAGCCGGACGCGCCGGAATCGAGCAGGCGGGCCGGTAGCGGCGGCTCGCTGTGCGCAGTGAGCACGATCACACGCGTGTCGGGTTGCGCCTTGAGAATCCGTTCGGTGGTCTCGAGCCCGGAGAGCCCCGGAAGGCCCACGTCCATCAGAATCAGGTCGGGCTCAAGCTTGCGCGCAAGCCGTATGGCATCTTCTCCGGTCGATGCCTCCCCGACCACATCCAGGCCGGTCTCCCCGGCAAGAATGTTCTTCAGTCCTGTTCTGACCAGGTCGTGGTCGTCGACAATCAGAATATCCGTCAATTAACTGTCCCCATGTTGCGAACTACCGTCCCCCCGGGAAACTCCTGATTACAGAAGTTTCCATAAATTACACTAACGCAAATTGATGCCTGAGTGAAGAACGTTTCCGCTTGCGCTTCGGGGCATTGTCGGCGAGCTCGAAAACACCAATCGAGGCACACATACACAATGCAGAATTCGGTTAAAAATCATCGACCTCTGCTGGTTGCGTTGACCGGCGGGGTTGCCAGCGGCAAGACGAGCGTTTCGAATCGGCTGGCTGAACTGGGCGCGCCAGTCGTGGATACCGACCTGATCGCGCGCGAGGTCGTAGCCCCCGGGAGCGCCGGTCTGAAGGCGGTCGTGGATGCGTTCGGGCCGGAAATCCTGGACGCATCGGGCGCGCTCGACCGGCCCGCCCTGCGTGAACGCGTTTTCGCCCGACCCGCGCAACGCGAATCCCTGGAAGCCATCCTGCACCCGCTTATCGAACGTGAGTCCCGTCGGCAGATCGATCGGCACCACGACGCTGACTACGTTGTGCTGGTGGTTCCGCTGCTGATCGAATCGGGGCTGTTCAGGGACGCAGACCGCATCGTCGTCGTCGACGTGCCGGAGTCCTTGCAGATCCAGCGACTGCTCGCGCGCGACGGTGTCGACCAGGCCCAGGCGGAAGCCATGCTGTCGGCTCAGGCAAGCCGTTCCGAACGCCTGGCCGTGGCGACGGACGTTATCGACAACAGCGGATCGCTCGACGATCTGGTTCAGGCCACCGACGAACTGCACGAGCGTCTGCTGACGCTCAGTCGTCGTCGCTCGCGCCCGCCTCGAACGCCTTGACCAGATCTGCCTGTTCACCCGCCGGTACAGCTTCGTAGTGCGAAAAAGACATGGTGTAGCGCCCTTCCCCGCCGGTCAGGCTCTTGAGTTCAGTCGGAAACTCCGCCAGCACCGATAGCGGCACGGCGGCCGAGACACTCGTCATGCCGCCACTCAGGCTGTCGGTGCCCTGAATACGTGCTCGCTTGGATGCGAGCGACCCGGTGACATCACCCATGGCGCCGTCAGGAACCGTGACTTCCAGTTCGACTACCGGTTCGAGCACCTGCGGCCCGGCATTGCGAACGGCGTCGAGGAAGGCCTTGCGGCCGGCAATCACGAAAGCCACCTCTTTCGAATCGACGGGATGGTGCTTGCCGTCATAAACCACGGCCTCGATATCCTGTAGCGGAAACCCGGCAATCGCTCCCTCATCGAGCAACTGGCGCACGCCCTTCTCGACTGCAGGGATCAGATTGGAAGGAATGGAACCACCGACGACTTCCGACCGGAACACGAAACCCTCACCGCGACCGAGCGGGCGTACTCGCATGAACACCTCCCCGAACTGACCGGCTCCGCCGGTCTGTTTTTTATGGCGATAGTGTCCTTCCGCCGGCCGGGTGATGGTTTCACGGTAGGCGATACGCGGATTGCGGGTCTCGACGTCCACGTTGTAGCGCTGCTTCATGCGCTCGAGCATCACGCGCAAATGCATCTCGCCCAGACCGCGGACAACGGTCTCGTTGAGTTCCTGGTTGTGCTCGACTACGAAACACGGGTCCTCCTCGGCCAATCGCGTCAGGGCGGAGGCCAGCTTTTGCTCGTTACCGCGGCTGGTCACTTCGACCGCCAGGCCGAACATCGGCTGCGGAAAATCGATCGGTTTCAGGTAGTAGTGATCTTCGTCGTGACTGTCGTGCAGTATTGCGTCGTAATGAATTTCCTCGACCTTGCCCAGGGCGCAGATGTCGCCGGGAACAGCCTCGTCGATCTCGATATGTTCCTTGCCCTGGATGCGGTAGAGATGCGCGGCCTTGATGGGCTTGCGACTTTCGCCGACGTAGAGCTGCGTATCGGGCTTCACTGTGCCCTGGTAGACGCGAAAGATGCTGAGCTTTCCTGCAAACGGGTCGTTGCTGACCTTGAACACGTGGGCCAGTACATGGTCGTCGGGCTTGAGACTGGCCGTAACGCGTTCGCCGTCGGGGCCTTTTCGAAACGGCGGCGGATTTCCTTCCAGTGGACTCGGAAGAAGATGCCGGCACAAACGCAGGAACTCACCGCAGCCGGCCCCCGTCAGTGCCGAAGTAAAGCAGATCGGCACCAGGTGCCCCTGACGCAGCGACTTTTCGAATGCGTCGTGGAGCGCCTGCGGGTCGATTTCCTCGCCATCGAGATAGCGAGACATCAGGTCCTCGTCGACTTCCACGACCTGGTCGACGATTTCGGTGTGGGCCTCGGCCACCGAGGAGATATCGGTGTCGCCATCGCTCTTGAAAAAGCAGTCCCGGACGGTGGCGCTGTTGTCGGTTGGCAGGTTGATGGGGAGGCACTGCGCGCCGAATTCCTCGCGGATATCCATCAACAGTTGCTCGAGATCGGCGCCCTCGGCATCCATTCGGTTGATGACGATGATGCGGCATCGCTTTCGCTGGCGTGCGCGGCGCATCAAGCGCCGGGTCGACATTTCGATACCGGCTGTCGCATTGACGACGATTGCCGCTGTCTCCGCGGCACCCATTGCAGCCAGGGCCTGCCCCCGGAAATCCGGGTCTCCCGGGGTGTCGAGCAGGTTGATGTACGCGCCCTCGAACGAAAGCGAGGCAATGGCCGAGTTCAGCGAGTGCTGGTGTTCCTTCTCGAGTGGATCGGAATCGCAAACGGTCGTGCCGCGCTCGAGCGAGCCGGGTTCACCCAGTACACCCGCCTTGACCAGCAGCATCTCCGCAAGGGATGTCTTGCCCGAACCGCCGTGACCCAGCAGGGCCACGTTTCGTATCGAACCGGTATCGTGCTCCGCCATGCTCGTCTCCTTGAAGCGGCAGCTGTTGCTGCATCCTAATTCAGCAACAAGTCAATCGGCAAATGGTTGGGCAAGGGTTTGCCATTGTCCCGTATTGGAGTGGGTCGGGCATAATGTATGGTCGGCGCCGCCGGTTGCGGTGCGATCCTCGACACGTCAACTGCTGTTTCGCCCGGCCTGCTTCGCAGGCTCTTGCGGCGAGTTACTTTTTTCTCGCGCGAAAAAAGTAACCAAAAGCGCGCTTAAAAGACAGACGGAAACGTCTCAGGATTTTTCCAGCGGAGTGGCTTCACAGAATTACGACTGGGGCTTCGCTTAAGCCCGGCTGAGGCACTTGCTGGCATGCGACGTACGCTTGGCGCGGCCCGCATCAAGCACTACGACTTCGGATGGCGCAATCAAGCATTCAGGCACAGCCCAACCGATGGAGGCTAAGGTGCTGTAACGACCCGGCCCATCGGTGCTAGCCAAAGCCGGGTCAATCGAGGTCGAGCCCATTGGGTGCGGGCAACTCCCGATCTCCGTCGGAAACGCCCTGTTTCTCGACCGAGCGGGAACGAAGATGGAAGCAAAATACTGAAGCCCGCACGTCTCCTTGGTCCTGCGGCGCATCCGCAATCTTTTAAGCGCGCTTTTGATTCCTTTTGCCGCGCAAGGCAAAAGGAATTCGCCGCAAGAGTCTGCGAAGCAGGCCGGGCGAAATCGCTTTTGAAGTGTCGAGACCACCACAGCGCCCGGTGGCGAAAATCTGAACCAGCGCCCCACGGCATGAAACGCCGCAAAAAACAAGAACGGTTCAGAACCGATTCAGCCAAATCCCCATAAGCTAATCCCCGACGCTGTTAACCAGCACATGGCAAGCCCACGGAGGCACTCACGATGAAAGCGAAAGTTCTGATCATGACCGCCGCCCTGGCGGCAAGCGGCCTGGTCCTGGCCGGTGATGGTGCGTATGAGCATGCCCGGGTGGTCGATGTGGAGCCGATTCGTGAAGTCCATCGAACGCCCGTCGATCGCGAGATCTGCCGCGAGGAAACGGTGTATGTGCGCGAGCGTCGCCACTCGCATACCCCGACCGTGTTCGGCGCCATCATTGGCGGCGTTATCGGCAACCAGTTCGGAAGCGGCCGCGGCCGCGACGCCGCCACGGCGGCCGGCGCCTTGCTCGGCGGTTCCATTGGCCATGATGCATCCAGGGCCCGTGAAGGCCATCGCTACCCCGCGACCCGCGAACGCTGCCGGATCGAGCGCGACTGGCGCGAGCGCACGGTCGACAGCGGCTATCGCGTCACCTATGAGTACGGCGGCCGGCTGCATCGAACCACGATGGCGCACCCTCCAGGCGACACCATCCGGGTTCGCGTATCCGTCGATCCCGTCGACTGAAACCTCGGGCAATGAGGGCGGGCCGCCTGGCCCGCCCTTTTGCATTTGCGCCTACTCGAACGGGCCGTAGTCGAGTTCATGCGGCGGCGGATCACCACCCTCCTCCTTGAGGTAATGATCCATCCAGCGCATCAGGCGCAGGCTGTAGTCCCAGCGGCTGGCGGCACGGCTGTTGCCGTGGCCTTCCCCGGGATAGAGCACCAGGCGGGCCGGCGGCGGATCTTCCTGCAGGGTGAGATAGCGATAGAGGATCCGCGACTGGGTCGGGTCGACGCGCGGGTCGGCGTCACCGTGCAGGATCAGGATCGGGGTCTGCGCCCGTTCGACGTAGTAGATCGGGCTTGCCTCTCTGTACAGCGACCAGTCTTCCCAGGGCCAGGTACGGTAGTGGACTTCGTAGAGTTCCTGCGGGATGTCGGAAGTGCCGAGCATGGCGATCTTGTCCGACAGCCCGACATTCATGACAGCCGCGGCAAAGCGTTCGGAATAATAGGTGGCGCCCCAGGCGGTGGCGTAACCGCCATACGAGCCGCCGGTGATACCGACACGCTCGCCGTCGACCCAGCCCTGCTCGATCAGGTGATCGACGCCGTCGACCAGGTCGTCGAATTCCTCCTTGGCGGGACGGCCCTGCGAGCGCAGCGCGAACTCGACGCCACGGCCCGTGCTGCCCCGGTAGTTGGGGTAGAACATGAAATAACCTTCGGCGGCCGCGTGCTGGGCCGGCAGGTTGTAGCTCGTCAGCCAGCCGTTGGAATAATGGCTTTCCGGACCGCCGTGAACACCCAGGATCAGCGGGTAACGTTCACCTTCGACGTAATCCAGCGGCCAGACCAGCAGGCCCTGGATCATGAGACCGTCCCGTGCCTCGTACTCGATGACCTCTTGCCGCGCCAGCTCAATGTCGTCCAGCCCGGGATTGCTCTCGGTCAGGCGCTCGGCGCCACTGCCACCCAGCAAGTGCAGCTCCCGGGGATATTGCGGTGTGGAAGCCGCCACCGCGATGCGCCCGCCGCGGGCCTCGATCGAAGTGGCGATCAACCCCGCCTGGTCCAGCAACGTTTCGGGGTTGCTGCCATCGGCCCCGATTCGACCGACGCGGGCCTCGACCCCTTCGTGACTGACGAAAACAATCTCGTCGCCCGCCCAGTCGATGTCGATGACATGTCCTTCCAGATCGGGCATCAGGTGTACCCATTCGCCGCCATCGCCATCGGTTACCAGCAGTCGACCGGCCCGGGTGTCCTTGATGGTTTCAGTGCCGATCAGGGCCAGGTGGCGGCCGCTGTCGCTCCAGGCGAGATCGGCCAGCTTGCCGGGATTCTCAACCCGGCCGAGTTCCTCTCCGTCGGGGGAGACGATCCGGATTCGCTGGAACATCAGCGTGTCGTCCACGAGCTGGCGCGGCGTGACCCGCAGGGCAAGCCGGTCGCCGGCCGGCGACCAGTCAGCCGCCTGGACGGAGCCGTCGATTTCGATCTGCCGCGGCTCGCCTTCGCCTTCGAGATCGTGAATCCAGAGATGCCGGGGGCGCCACTGCTCCTCGAAAATGATCGCGTCGAAGCCTTCCTCGCGCCGTTCCTGAACGTCTTCCGGCTCGGATTCGGCGGCCACCAGCGCCACCGCGCCACCGTCGGGCGAGAAGCTGTAGTCGACCACACCCTCACCCACGCTCGCCACGCGCTGCGCCTCACCGCCGTCGACCGGGATGCGGTACAGGGCAGGATGCTCGTCATCTCCGCGCTTGTCGATGAAGGTGATGGCCGAGCCATCCGGCGTCCAGCCGATATTGCCAACCGTCACTTCGCCGGTGATGAAACCGCGCTCATTCCCGTCGGCATCGATCAGGTGAAGCTCCTGCCAGGCGGCCCCATCCTCATCTTCCGTAAGGTCACGGGGTACGGCGCGGGTGAAGGCGATTTCACCTCCGTCCGGGCTGAGTGCGACTTCCTGGACCTGCTCGAGTCCGGCGATCTGCTCCAGGCTCATGCCGTCGGCAAGCAGTGGTGGGGCCAAAAACAACAGGGTGAGTAGTACTAGGGGTCTGGTTCGAATCATGTTCCTTCCTGGCTTCGTGGATCCACAACGTGGGAAGATACCAGAGACATCACAACCCGGTGCAGTCACGACTCGGTTACACTTTTGCGCCATGAAGCTTTCGCTGCCGACACTGCTTGCTTTTCTCGTCGCCCTCCCGGCGCTGCCATCCCTTGCCCAGGAAGAAACCGGGGACCGGGACAAGGCGTTCTACCGGGTCGAGGTGATCGTATTCACACACGCCGGCGGCGAGAACGACGCCTGGCCGCTCGAACAGACCGCCGATTACGCCGACAATCTGGACCCCGCCTGGCAGGCGTTCGCCCGCCGTCAGAAACTCGATCGGGCCGAAGACGGGAATGACTCCGCAAGCTCGGATCTCGAGTCGGCACTGAGCGTGGTTGACACCATCGCCAGCCTGGAAAGCGGCGAGCAGACCGTGACAGAAGCCCTGCTCTACCCCGAACCGTGGCTCGCGCTCGAAACGCTTTCCGAACCCATGGAGCAGGCCAGAGCGCGTCTGGAGCGCTCCGGCGCCTATCGCACGCATGCCTGGCTTGCCTGGCATCAACCGTTGGGAGATGGCGCGCGGCCGCAGTCGGTCCGGATTCATGACGATCAGTTGATTGACGTCGACTGGGTCACGCTCTCGGTTACCGGGCAGCTGATGCGCGACGGCGCGTTGGTCAGGAACGTTACGGAGCTGGCACCGGCGTTTCACTATCGGCTTGACGGTTTCATTCGGTTGCGCCAGCGCCAGTTCATGCATGCCGATATCACATTCGACTGGCGTGCACCTGCAACGGTCGGCCCGGCGCCCTTTTCCTTCCCGAACACTGACGCCGATCTTGAAGTCCACCGGCTCGATCAGAGCCGCACGATTCGTCCTGACCGATTCGAGTACTTCGACTCCCAATGGCTTGGTCTGCTGTTACGCGTGACGCCCTACGGGCCCGAACCGTCCGAGGAGGAGCCGGCGGCGATCGATGAGGAGCCTGAATCGCCGTGAGGGACAGGCTTTTTGCCAGCGCTCGCCTGGACGAAATCTACAAGAAGCTGGTCAACGAAGAAGACGCCCGCGTTTGCAAGGACATCGACGAGGATGCCTGTCGCGTCGTCCCCGGCAACTTCTTCCTGCAGGTCGTCACCCAGTTCTTTACCAAACTGGGCGACTCGATCGCCAACCCCAAGACCATCCTGGCCTGGCTACTGGCCGCCCTGTCTGCACCGGGTGTTTTCACCGCTTTCCTGGTGCCCGTTCGCGAGTCGGGTTCACTGATTCCGCAATTGGTCATCGCCAGCTTTGTACGGCGACAGGCCGTTCGCAAGTGGACCTTCGTGATCGGCAGTATCCTGCAGGCCCTGGCCGTGTTGGGCATGGCCGCGGTCGCCGTGACGCTGACCGGAACAGCTGCCGGCTTCGGCCTGCTATCCGCCCTGGTGCTGTTCAGCCTTTCGCGGGGGCTGTGCTCGGTCGCATCCAAGGATGTACTGGGCAAGACCGTTCCCAAGACCCGGCGCGGCCGGGTCAACGGCTGGTCGCAGTCGCTGGCCGGTGCGATCACGATCGGCGTGGGCATCATGCTGCTGTTCGACGGCGGTGAAGGCGGCGAAAAGAACGTCTACCTGCTGCTTCTGGTGATTGCGGCCGGACTCTGGTTCGTCGCTTCGGTCTCCTACGCCCTGATCCGGGAATTTCCCGGCGCCACCGAAGGCGGCGGCAACGCATTGACCGAGGCTTTCAAACGCCTGGGCCTGTTGCGGACCGATCCGCATTTCCGGCGTTTCGTCATCGCCCGCTCCCTGCTACTGTGCTCGTCGCTCAGCGCGCCTTTTTTCATCATGCTCGCGCACGAGCGCACCGAGGGGGCGCTCGTGGTGCTGGGGCTGTTCGTGATCGCCGACGGCTTTGCCAGCCTGGTGTCCGCCCCCTTCTGGGGACGCTTCGCCGACATATCGAGTCGACGGGTGATGGTGCTGGCAGGCTCCTGCGCCGCTCTGGTGGGGATCTTGCTGGTCGGCACAGTCCTCGGCCTGCCGGCCCTTGCCGGCACTGCATGGCTCTACCCGCTGTTCTTCTTCCTGCTGGCGATCGCCCACGCGGGCGTTCGGCTGGGCCGCAAGACCTACATCGTGGACCTGGCCGGCGGCAACAAGCGCACCGATTACGTGGCCGTGAGCAACACTGTCATCGGCGTCGTGCTCTTGCTCACCGGCAGCGTCGGCGCGCTGACTACCGTCATGCCGACCACCGGCATCATCCTGATCCTCGCCGCCATGGGCCTCGCCGGCGCCTTCCTAAGCAGCCGCCTGCCCGAAACCCAGCAGTAGAGACTCACCCGGGCGGCCAATTCATCTGGCGGCCGCCGAGCAGGTGCAGGTGGATGTGATAGACCGATTGCCCACCCTTCTCATTGCAGTTGAACACCAGGCGATAGCCGTCTTCCGCCAGGCCCTCGTCGGCCGCCAGCTGCTTTGCCGCCAGCGTCATCCGCCCGACCAGGGCGGCATCGTCGGCTTCCAGGTCGTTGAGGGTGGGAATACGGCGTTTGGGCACGATCAGAATATGCACCGGGGCCTGCGGGTCGATGTCGCGAAAGGCGAGGATTTCCTCGTCTTCGTAAACGATATCGGCGGGGATCTCCCGCTCGATGATTTTCATGAACAGATCGTCCGACATGGGCTTGCCTCCTCGGGTCAGGTCGGGTCAGGAATGTTCGACTGGTCAACGGCGGCAATGACCTTTTCCGCCGCGGAATCGGGGCTCGGCAGATGCTCGGGCGAATCCGACGGCCAGGCCGCGACGCGCAAACGGCTGTAGAAGGGCCCGGGATCGACCTCGATCACGCGTGGGCCGCTGCGGGCACGTTCGGCCTGAAGGATCCTGACCATCTGCCGCCGCCCGGCCTGGGACACGCCGTAGGCGCCCCACCCGCCCGGGTTCTCCAGGCAATACTCGTCACCGACGAACACGATCGTCGATGCATCCGACATCAGGGGTGCAAGCACGGCGCTGAGCATGTACGGCGCGGTCAGGGAAGTCTGGACGGTTTCCAGCCATTCCCCCGGCTGTTGCTGGAGCATCGGTCGCAGGGCCTGGAAGGTCGCCGCGTTGTGGACCAGCACGTCGAGGCGTCCGAACTCGGCCTCCACCACTTCGGCGAGGCGTTGATAGTCTTCCGGCCCGGCGCCGGCCAGGTCCATTGGCATCAGGGCTGGCGCCCGGCCCTTGTGGTCCTGCAGACCGTCGTGAAGGGCGTCGAGCGCCCTCGAATCTCGATCGAGCGCGATGCAATCGCCGCCGTCGGTCATGACCTGTCGAATCAGGGCACTACCGAGGGCGCCGGCGGCACCGGTGATCAGCCAGACCGCTTGCTTGGATTCGTTCATTCGCTTGTTTCCGATGGCGGGTCGTCGCAGGCGCAGCATTGTCGCAGATTCGCTGTGCGGCCGGGTGGGCTCCTTCGCGATACAATGACCCCATGCCGTTCTACGAATACGTCAGCATCGATCGAGACGCCGGTTGCGACTACTGCGGTGAACCCGTCACGATCCTGCAGAAGATCGACGATCCGCCGATGGAAAAATGTCCTTACTGCGGACAGGCCGTTCGGCGGGTGATCTCCGCGCCCAACCTGGCCGGACAGAATTCGCGTGCGCCATCGACCGGCGAAGTCGAAAAGGCCGGCTTCACTCAATACCGCAAGATCGGCAAGGGCGTCTACGAGAAATCGGCCGGCAAGGGCCCGGACATCATCAGTTCTGACTGAGCCCAACCTGTCGGTGGAGTCGTCGGGCCGTTCGCCAGGCACGCCAGACATTGCCGGGATGCCCGGTTTGTACGCGCCGGTCGAGAATGCGTCGTGGATGGCGCGCCAGGGCCTGCGCCAGGCGCCGGTCAAGCGCGTGTGCAATCATCAGGTGGCGCTGCCGCCAGCAGCGCTCGGCCGGCAGAGTCTCCAGGACGGAGTCGACCCGCCGCTCCCCATCGGCGAGCCAGGCCCGCACCATGCCGTCCCAGCCACGGCCCGGCGAGTCGTCCAGCACGTCCCGGCGCGCGAGCTGATACTCGGCCTGCAGGTCCAGCGGTACCAGCCAGCGATTGGCGCGCGCGTCGATCCCGAGATCCCGCACCAGCCTGACCAGGTACGCGTAAGCGCCCATGGCGAACCAGTCATCAACGCCCTCGCCTTCGGGATCGATCAGTTCCGCCTCGAGCCCGGTCGCCGGCCCGCCCAGGGCCATGCAGTGCCGCCAGGCGTCTTCGCTGCGTTCGAATCGCGGGCTCTCGAAGGTCTCCATGACGGTGGCGATCAGGCCATCGAACCGTTCCGGGACAAGCCGGTCGGCCGCACCGCTGGCCACCAGGGCCTCGATCGCGGGATGGGCCGCCCGATCACGCAGGGCATCCCGCCACCAGGCAAGCTTCTGGCGGCCGATATCGGGTTCGCTGACCGTGTCCGGAACCGCGGCGATCTCGGAAATGACCGTCCGCAGGGCGACGATGCCATCCTGCCACTTCTGTGGCGCGAACAGCAGCGATGCGGCCAGCGGGCTGCCGCGACCGAGCATGCGCGTCCGGCACCAATCAAGCGCGTCCGCCATCAGCCCTTCTCCACTGGTTGAAGCCATTCGAGCAGTTCCTGCGGACGGGCGATCACGGCATCGGCATGCCAGTCTTCAGGGCGCTCGTCTACCGGGACATAGCCCCAGCCGGCTACCACCGTGCGAACGCCGGCCGAAGTACCGGCGAGGACATCGCGTCGATCGTCACCCACGAACATCGTTCGTTGCGGCTGCACGCCCAGGGTCCGGCAGGCCGACAGAACCCCTTCAGGATCCGGTTTGGGGCGAGCAACCCTGTCACCGGTGATCAGGCAGCCGAAATGGCCGGCCCAGCCGGCGCGTTCGAGTACCGGCTCGGCAAAACGGCTGATCTTGTTGGTCACGATGCCCAGGGGAACGCCCAGCTTCTTCAGCCGGTCGAGCAAGGCCTCGACACCCTCGAAAGGAACAGAGCGCACCCAGCAGTGCTCGGCATAGAAATCGAGCAGCCTGTCGCGGGCACGGTCGCGCTCGGCCTCGGTCGAATCGTTCCATCCGGGCAGACCCGCGGCGAGAATGCCGGCCGCGCCCCGTGAGACCTGCTCGCGCAGCCGGGCGTGATCGCTCGGCGGCAGGCCAAAACCCGCCCGCACGAAATCCAGCGCCGCCAGAAGATCGGGCGCGGAATCGACCAGGGTGCCGTCCAGATCGAACAGGACGGCCTCGGGAAACGCGGCCGAGGGCATGGTCTCAATCCGGCCGTACGGCGTGGAGAAAATAGTTGACTCGCGGCACGCCGCCGAAGTGGACGGTTCGCGAGAGCGGGTTGTAGCTCATGCCGGTGATTTCGCGTACCTCCAGACCGGCCCGGCGGCAGGCTGAGGCCAGCTCCTCCGGCCGGATCAGGCGGTCGTAGCGATGCGTACCCCGCGGCAGCAATCCAAGCACGTACTCGGCGCCAACGATGGCGGTCGCCCAGGCAAGCGGCGAGCGGTTGATGGTGCTGAATAAGAGTTGCCCGCCGGGCCGGCACAATTCGGCGCAGGCGGCGACCGTCTGGGCCGGATCGGGCACGTGCTCGAGCATTTCCAGGCAGCAGACGATATCGAAAGATCCGGGTTCATCCTGCGCCAGTGACTCGGCGGTGATATGCCGGTAATCGACTTCGAGACCGCTTTCGACCATGTGCAGACGGGCGACTTCGAGTGCGCGTGCGGCCGCATCGATTCCGGTTACCCGCGCGCCCCGACCGGCGAGGGCCTCGCTGAGCACACCCCCGCCACAGCCGACATCGAGTATCCGCTTGCCTTCCAGGTCCACCCGCTCGGCCAGATACTCGACCCGGGGCCCATTGATGTCGTGAAGGGTCCTGAAATCGCCCTCGGTGTCCCACCAGCGCGCAGCCAGGGCATCGAATCGATCCGACTCGCGCAGATCGACATTGCCTTGCTCGACTCCGGCGTTCACGACTTCGCCGCCCCGGCATTGCCCTGGTCGCTTTCGAGCAATCGCCGTCCCCACTGCGTCGCTTCGCGTGCGGTGCGCTCGATATCGAGTGTCGTCAATTCACCCCGCTCGACCACGCGACGACCCTCGATCCAGACATCGCTGACCTGGTTGCGCGAAGCGGCATAAACCAGGTGCGAGATGACGTGGTGGACCGGCGAGGTTGCCATGGCCGACAGGTCGACGGCCGCCATGTCGGCCCGCTTGCCCACCTCGATCGAACCGATACGGTCGTCCTGACCCAGTGCCCGGGCCCCGTTGATGGTCGCCATCGACAGGGCCCGCTCGGCAGGCACCGCCTCGGGGTCGCCGCTGGCGCCCTTGGCCAGCAGCGCCGCCAGGCGTGTTTCGGCGAACATGTCCAGGGTGTTGTTGCTGGCCGCCCCATCGGTGCCGATAGCCACGTTGACGCCGGCGGCATCCAGCTCGGCTACCCGGCAGATGCCGCTGGCCAGTTTGAGGTTGGAAGCCGGGCAATGCAGAACGTGAACGCCGGCACGCGCCAGACGGGCAATATCGGCGTCGTCGAGCTGTGTCATGTGCACGGCCAGCAGTCTGTCCGTCAAAAGGCCGAGCGAATCCATCCGATCCAGCGGCGAGAGACCGTATTGATCGAGGCTGTCCTTGATCTCCCCGGCCGTTTCGAGCAGATGGAGATGGACGGGGATATCCATCTCCTCGGCCAGTGACCGAATACGGTGAAAGGCCTCGTCGGTGACCGTGTAGGGCGCATGCGGCGCGAAGGCCGATGACACCAGGGGCATTTCGAGCAGCTGCTGATGCATCTCCAGGCCGCGACGGAAATACTCGTCTTCGGTCTGGGCCCAGGCCGTCGGCACTGAAATGATCGGGATACCGATACTCGCGCGCATGCCGACACGGTCGGCCGCCGCCGCCGTCACGTCCGGGAAGAAATAGTTGTCGTTGAAGCAGGTCGTGCCGCCGGCAAGCATCTCGGCCATGGCCAGGTCGGTGCCCACGCGGACGTATTCAGCGCCCACCCAGCGTTGCTCGGTCGGCCAGATGTGATCCTCCAGCCAGCGCATCAGCGGCAGATCGTCCGCCAGCCCGCGCATCAGTGCCATCGCGCTGTGAGTATGGATATTCACCAGCCCCGGCATCAAGGCGTGATCGGGCAGGCGCGTGGCCGTTGCCTTCGGATGCGCCCTGACCAGCTCGTCGGCCGGGCCAAGCGCTGCAATCCGGCCCTCTTCGACCAGGACACCATGATTTTCGAGCACGGATCCCTCCGGGCGGACCGGAACGACCCAGCGCGGCAGGAGGATTTCGGTGCCGTCAGCCACCGGATCAGTCCTTGACCCGCGACATGTATTCGCCGGTGCGCGTATCGACCTTGATCACTTCGCCCTCCTGGACGAAAAGCGGTACCCGCACCGTCGCACCGGTTTCGAGATTTGCGGGTTTGCCGCCGCTGCCCGAGGTGTCGCCCCTCAGGCCGGGATCAGTCTCGACGATCTTCAACTCGATAAAGTTCGGCGGCAGGATCTGGATCGGCGAACCATTCCAGAGCGTCACCTGGCACATGGCTTCTTCCTTGAGCCACTTGGCTGCATCCCCCACCACCTTTTCATCGGCAGCCAGCTGTTCAAAGGTTTCAGTGTCCATGAAGTGCCAGAACTCGCCGTCGCTGTATATATACTGGATTTCCTTTTCGAACACGTCGGCGGCCTCGACCGATTCACCGGACTTGAAGGTTCTCTCGATCACACGACCGGTCAGCAGGTTGCGCACCTTGACACGGCTGAAGGCCTGGCCCTTGCCAGGCTTGACGAACTCGTTCTCGACGATGTTGTAGGGATCGCCGTCGAGAATGATCTTCAGGCCCGACTTGAACTCGTTGGTACTGTAAGTTGCCATGATGACTCCGGATTACAATGACGCCCCGGCCACGGTGGTCGGGGCGATGATTACTCGGGATACCAATTCATAATGAAGTCGCATAGTTTAGCGCGAACGGCATCCACACCCAAGCGAAGCGGCTGGCGTGCTCAATTGAAAGACGCCGCACGCAACCCGGCCACCCTGCTCGCAAGGCTGGGTCTGGAGCCGGGTGACGAGCCGGCAGTCAGCCGCTTCCCGATGCTGGTGCCGCAGCCGTTCATCGACCGCATGCAACCCGGCGATCGAAGGGACCCTTTGCTGCTCCAGGTGCTTCCCGACCGCGGCGAGAACGAATCCGTTTCGGGTTACAGCGACGATCCGGTCGGAGACCGGGCCAGTTCGGCCGGCCGGGGCGTGCTGCACAAGTACCACGGGCGTGTCCTGCTGGTCGCCACCGGCGCCTGCGCGGTTCACTGCCGTTACTGTTTCCGCCAGGCTTTCCCCTATGCCAGTGAACATGCGGGAAACGGTCATTGGCGCCCCGCGCTGGACTACATCGCCGGTGACGAAAGCATCGAAGAGGTGATCCTCTCGGGCGGCGACCCGCTGATGCTGCCGACCCAGCGGCTACGCGACCTGACAACACAACTGTCGCAGATACCCCATGTCCGTCGGCTGAGAATCCATACCCGCCTGCCGGTCATCCTGCCCGACCGCGTAACCCGGGACCTGCTCGACTGGATCGGCAGCCTGCCCTGGCCGACGGTGATGGTGATTCACGCCAATCACGCCAACGAATTCGACGAAACGGTCGACGAGGGCTTGCGCGCGATCCGAGGCTGCGGCGTTCACCTTCTCAACCAGGCGGTATTGCTGGCCGGAATCAACGATTCGGCGCCGGTCCTGTGCGAGCTGATGCGACGGTCTTTCGCCGCCGGCGCCCTGCCCTACTACCTGCACCTGCTCGATCCGGTATCGGGCGCCCAGCGCTTCGAGAGCGACTGCTCGCGCGCCATAAGCATGATGGAAACACTTCGACGCGAACTCTCGGGTTATCTTGTACCCAGGCTCGTCCGCGAAGTGGCCGGCGAGCCTTACAAGCTTCCGGTACTTTAACCGGCCGCCCAGCGGCGATAAGATTCCAGACAACAAGAAACACAGGCATACCCGATGGCCAACCAGCCGACCGAAATCCGCATCCTGACCGTCACCGATGATCCCTCGGCCCCGCGCCAGCTCCAGCAAATGCTCGGGGACGATGCCGGCGTGCGCACATTGTTCGCCGATACCGGCAATGCCGTTTCACGGACCTTCGAATCCGAGCGGGTGGACATGGTCATGATCAATGTCGATTCGGCCGACCTGCCGCTGTTCGAGGCGAGTGTGCGTGCGGCCCGGGAACAGGATCGCTTCGTGCCGATAATGGCGATGATCGACGAGGAAGACAGTCGCTCCGCAATGGCCGTCGCCGCGGTCGGCGTCGAGGGCTTCGTCAACGAGACCGGACTGCGGCAACTCAAGCGGCTGGCCTTGAGACAGGTCGAATCGCTGAGGGCGCGCAAGGACGCCGAACAGGCGTTGAAGAGCCTGGCCGATATCGAAGACCGCTACACGCTCTTGCTCGACAGCTCCAGCGAGGCCATCGCCTACATCCACGAAGGCCTGCACATCTATGCCAACCGCGCCTATCTCGAGCTATTCGGCTTCGAATCATTCGAGGATCTCGAAGGCCTTTCCATGCTCGATCTGCTCTCGTCCAGCGATGACGGACCGGACCTCAAGCAGGTACTCAAGGCGATTGCCCGCGACGATCTGCCCGAAGAAGAACTGTTGCTCAACGCGCATCGGCAGGACGGCTCGGCTTTCACGGCCTCGGTCGACTTCTCTCCCGCCCGCTACGGCGGCGAATACTGTGCGCAGATGCTGGTGCGCGAGAAGATCTCGCACGCCGACCCCGAACTCGAGGAGGAGCTGCGAAAGCTCAAGACCTCCGACATGCTGACCGGCGCACTCAACACGCCGGCTTTCATTGAATTGCTCAATCAGACCGTCGAGGGACGGCCGGATACCAGCGGCCTTTCGGTGCTGGTGCTGTCACTGGACAATCACGATGACTTGCTCGACAAAGTCGGCGTAGGCGCCACCGACGACCTCGTTCGCGAGACCTCGGAACTGTTCCGTGATGTGGTTGGTGAAGGCTACACGATGGCGAGGCTCCGAGACCATACCTTCGCCCTGGTCGCCGACTGCAGCGACCGCGGCGAGGCCGAGAAACTGGCCAGCGAAATCGTGGAAAACTGCTCGGGCCGGATCATCGACGTGCGCGACAACAGCTTGACCGTTTCGGTCGCCGTCGGCCTGGCCATCGCCGGCAGCGAGCTACCGCACCCAGAGGCCCTGATTGAACAGGCCGAATCGGCGCTGGCCGAAGTGCTTCGGGCCGGCGGAAACGGCTTCGTACGCTATCGTCCGCGTGTATCGGCCGAAGGCGAGGAGGATGACGCGGCCTGGGGCGAGCGCCTGCGCCACGCTCTCGATCACGACGAGTTCGGTTTGGTCACCTCTCCCATCACCAGCATGGAGGAGGATGATTTCCTCATCAGCGAGGTCGAAACCCGCCTGCGTCCGGAAGACAGCGACGAGGTCGTCTTGCCCTCCGTGTACATGCATATTGCCTCGAGAGTGGGACTGGCAACAAAGCTGGATGCCGACATGATGGATCGACTCCAGGCCCTGGCGCGCGAGCGCAATGACGAAAGTGGACAGTGGCTGGTGCCGCTGAGCCTGGACACCATCGGCGATGAGCAGTCCGTCCTCGATCTTTTCAAGCGCCTGGGTGACCCCGCCCTGGATCCGAAACGAATGATTCTCGGTTTCCGCGAAACCGAGATCCGGGAAAAGCTGAGGCCGGTTCAGTCATTCATCGAGCGCTTCCGTGAAAGCGGCTGCCGATTCGCCCTATGCGACGTGGGACCGGACGCGCCCGCTGAAAGCCAGTTGCGGCACCTCGACCTCGACTTCGTGCGCCTGGCACCGGAAATGATCCAGGACCTGAGCGACAACGAGGACCTCAGGCAGAAACTCTCCACCCTGGTCAGCCACGCACGCGAGCACCAGACCCGAATCATCGCCCCCCAGGTCGAGAACACCGGTGATCTGGCCACGTTGTGGCAGTTCGGGATCATTCTGGTTCAGGGGGAGTTTGTACGTGAGGAGGCTTCCGCTTAGCCTGGAGTCACCTTGGGTGACTGTTGCCACCGCACGCGGTGGTGGTCTCGACAAGTCAACTGCAATTTCGCCCGGCGCGCTTCGCGCGCTCTTGCGGCGAATTCCTTTTGCCTCGCGCGGCAAAAGGAATCAAAAGCGCGCTTAAAAGACAGGCGGATACGTCTCAGGAACCTTCCAGCGGAGTGGCTTCACAGAATTACGGCTGGGGCTTTTCTCGAGCCCGGCCGAATTCATCCGGGCTCCGATTCGAGCCTTGACGTGGCCTGACCCACGGCCCCGACCTCGATGAATGCCAACAGCGGCGCCAGGGCGCCCATCCTCGCGGCCAATGGAAGTTGGCCTCGTCGAAGTCGTACCGTTTCGGTGCGGGCTACGCCCGATCTCTGCCGAGGACGCCACCCAATTCGACCGAGCAGGAGCGAAGACGCAGGCAAAATACTGAAGCCCGCACACCAGCTTGGTCCTGCGGCGCATCCGCACTCTTTTCAGCGCGCTTTTGGTCACTTTTTTCGCGCGAGAAAAAAGTGACTCGCCGAAAGAGCTTGCGAAGCAAGCCGGGCGAAACAGCTTTTGAAGTGTCGAAGCCCGCACTGCGGGCGGTAGCAACAATCTATGAACGCGCACCCTCGGATAATGCCCGGATGCGTTCTTCCAGCGGCGGGTGACTCATCAACAGGCGTTTTAACCCGCCGCCGACGCGTCCGCGGATTCCGAATGCTTCCACGGACTCCGGCAACTGGGCCGCACCGTGGACCTGGCCGAGGCGTTTCAGCGCCGCGATCATGTTCTGGCGGCCGGCCAGGCTGGCTCCGCCGGCATCGGCCCGGAACTCGCGCCAGCGCGAGAAAGCCATGGTGATCATGCTGGCCAGGATGCCGAGCACGATCTGCAGCACGATCACGACCAGGAAATAACCGGGGCCGTAGCCGCGCTCGCTGCGAAAGACCGCGCGGTCGATGATTTGTCCGAGCACGCGCGAAAGCAGCAGCACCAGGGTGTTGAGCACGCCCTGTAGCAGGGTCATGGTCACCATGTCGCCGTTGGCCACGTGGCTGACCTCGTGGGCGAGGACTGCTTCAACTTCGTTCTGGCGCATGTGCTGGAGCAAGCCGCTGCTGACGGCGACGAGTGAATTGTTGCGCGAAGCACCTGTGGCGAAAGCGTTGGGTTCCGCCGCTTCGTAGACGGCAACGTCCGGCATACCGATGCCCGCTGCTTTCGCCTGTTTCGCGACCGTATCGATCAGCCACTGCTCGGTGCCGTTGCGCGGCTTGTCGATGACGTGAGCGCGCGTGCTCATCAGCGCGATCTTTTTCGACATCAGCAGCGAAACGATTGCGCCGCCCATACCGAAAACCACGGCAATGACCAGGATGAAGGTGCTATTAACGTTGATGCCCTGCCGGACAAGCCAGGGCTCGAGCAGGCTCATGACCGTACCGAGCACGACCAGCACGGCAAGGTTTGTGGCCAGGAACAAAACGATTCTGCGCATGACGGTTCTCTCGGAATGCGGATAGCTGACCGGTAAAATGGCGGCATGCCTCCACCTTTCCAAGTCTGCCCGTGAGCGCTTACGACAAGTTTCCCGCGGCCTACGTTGGCCGCTTTGCCCCCTCGCCCACCGGCGCGCTCCACTTCGGTTCCCTGGTGGCGGCCGTAGGCAGTTATCTGCGCGCTCGCAGCCTGGGCGGGCGATGGCTGGTTCGGATCGAGGACATCGACCCGCCGCGCGAGGTGCGGGGTGCGGCCGACGAGCAGATCGCCACCCTGGCCGCCTTCGGCCTGAATCCGGACGCACCGGTCAGCTACCAGAGCCGATCGGCACAGCTGCACGAAAAGGCCCTGGAACAACTGCTGTCCGACGGCTCGGCATACTGGTGCGGCTGCAGCCGGCGTGACCTGCCGCCCGATGGTATCTATCCCGGCACCTGCCGACACGGGCTTCCGCCGGGTCGCAAACCGCGCAGCGTGCGCCTGCGCACCGATGATGCCGAAGTCGAGTGCTTCGCCGATGCCGTCCAGGGCGAATACTGCGATCACCCCGGCCGCATCGGCGGCGATTTCATCATCCGACGCGGTGACGGGCTGATTGCCTACCAGTTGGCCGTGGTCGTCGACGACGCTGCTGCCGGCATCACGGAGGTGGTGCGTGGCGCCGACCTGCTCGATTCGACGCCACGACAACTTCTCGTCTATCGTCGTCTCGGCCTGGAGCCGCCCGGATGGCTGCATCTGCCGATCGTCACCGACGAAAACGGCCGCAAGCTGAGCAAGTCCGACGACGACGATCCCGTCGTTGCTTTTCCACACGGTGAGGCATTGCGCCTTGCTCTGCGAGCCCTCGGTCACGAACCGCCTGCCGGCACCGGGTCGCTTGAGGCGCAGCTGGACTGGGCCCTCGCGCATTTCGAAATCGGCAGGATCCCGAAGGGTCCCATCGCCGTCGGGGTTCATCCCTCGTAACGGGAACGTTATACTCACTCATTAACCAGCGGCCAGTAACAACGACTGAATGAATCCCAACTACCTTGATTTCGAACAGCCCATCGCCGAGCTCGAGGCCAAGATCCGCGAGCTGAGAAACGTCGGTTCGGGCGTCTCGATGAACCTCGAAGAGGAGATCCAGCGCCTCGAACAGAAGTGCCGGGATCGCACGGAAACGATCTTTTCGGAATTGAGCGACTGGCAGATCTCGCAACTGGCTCGTCATCCGCAGCGTCCTTACACGCTCGACTACGTGCCGATGGTCTTCGACCGCTTCGAGGAATTGCACGGCGACCGACACTTCGCCGACGACCACGCCATCGTCGGCGGCCCGGCCATGCTCGATGGGCTCAGCGTGATGCTGATCGGCCACCAGAAGGGTCGCGACACCCGCGAAAAGGTCTATCGCAACTTCGGCATGCCGCGCCCGGAAGGCTACCGCAAGGCCCAGCGCCTCATGGAGATGGCGGCCCGCTTCGGAATGCCTATCGTCACCTTCATCGACACGCCGGGCGCCTACCCCGGCGTGGGTGCGGAAGAACGCGGCCAGTCCGAGGCTATTGCCCGCAATCTGGCCGTGATGTCGCGCCTGCCCGTTCCGATCGTGTGCTTCGTCATCGGAGAAGGCGGCTCCGGAGGGGCCCTGGCCATCGGGGTGGGCGATCGCACCAGCATGCTGCAGTACAGCATCTACTCGGTCATCTCGCCCGAGGGCTGCGCTTCGATCCTGTGGAAGAGCGCCGACAAGGCACCGGTGGCGGCCGAGGCCATGAGCGTGACGGCCAGCAAGCTCAGGAAGCTCAAGCTCATCGACAAGGTCATCAAGGAACCGGCTGGCGGCGCGCACCGCTCGCCTCACGAGGTCGCGGTTCGAATTCGCGAAACCATCGTCGCGCAGATCGACTATCTTGCCAGCCAGCCTGCCGAAACCCTGCTCTCCGAACGCTACCAGCGGCTGATGGCGCACGGGGCGTTCGAGCGGCAATAGCGCCTCCCGCGGCCATGCCGGCCGATCGCGTTGTACTCCAGGACCTGCCCGGCCAGGCCCGCGTGGTGGTGGCTTTCAGCGGCGGTCCGGATTCGGTCTGCCTGCTGCACCAGCTTGCCGATTGCGATCCGGGGCGTGAGCTCGTATGCGTTCACGTCGACCACGGGCTTGATCCTGGAAGCCGAGATCGCGCGGTCAAGGCGGCACAGATCGCCGCGAGCCTGGGCGTCGAGTGCAGCATCGTGCAAATTGCAGTAGAGCGCGGCCACGGCCCCGAAGCGGCAGCTCGCGACGCCCGGTACCGGGCTTTCGAAGAACTGATCGAATCCGGGGACGTGCTGGTGACCGCGCACCATGCCGACGACCAGGCCGAAACCGTTCTCCTGCGCCTGGTCAGGGGTGCCGGCCCAGATGGACTGGCGGGCATTCCTGCCGTGCGCCGCTTCGGCCCTGGCTGGCTGGCCCGTCCCCTGCTCGACTGGGAACGACGAGATATCGAAAACTGGCTCGAGCGTCATGAACTCGATTGCATCAGGGACCCGGCCAACGATTGTCTCGATTTCGATCGCAACCACCTGCGCCATGAAGTACTACCCGCCCTTCGTCAACGCTGGCCGGGCCTGGATGCCGCACTGCGGCGTTCCGCCCGCCTGTGTGGCGGTGCAGCCGACTTTATAGCGAAAAAGGTCGCGCTGGACCTGGATCAGGCTGGCGCAACGAGCGGACGACTCGACCTCGACCGACTCGCCGATAACGGGGACTACTACCGTGGTGCCGCAATTCGCGCTTGGTGTATTCGCAACGGTCTCCAACCACCGCCCGGGCGGCGTCTCGATTCGTTCCTGGAGCAACTCTCGACTGCTGAATCCGATCGCTGCCCGGAGTTGCGCTGGGGCGAGCATGTGCTCCGCCACTGGGCCGGCGCGATCTGGCTCGAGTCCGGTCTGGCGCCGCCGTTCGAATGGGGCCTTCCGTGGGACGGCTGCGAGCCGCTTCGCCTGCCCGACGGTCTCGGCCTGTTGGAACTGCTCGGTCCGTCCGGTCCGCCGCTGTGCCTGGAGATTCGCTCCGGACAGGATGGCGAGTCGCTGAAACCGGCCGGCGATGCTCACCAGCGCCCCTGCAAACGCCTGCTGGCGGACGCCGGGGTGCCGCCATGGCAGCGGCGCCAGTATCCACGCTTATGGCTGGATGGCGAGCTTGTCGGTCTTGGTGCGCGATGGCGCACGGCCGAATTCGACCGCCTGATGCACCGCCGCAACCAGTCCCTGCAGTGGACACCGGGGTCGCGCCCAATTACGGCGGCTGAGTTAGAATCAGGATCATGAGCAAGGAACAGACAAGCACAAAGAGTCAGACCGACAAAAAGCCTGATTTCGAGGCGTCGCTGGAGGAGCTGGAAGGCCTGGTTGAAGCGCTCGAGTCGGGTGAACTGAGCCTGGCCGAATCACTCGATCGGTTCAAACGCGGCATCGAGCTGTCCAAGCATTGCCACGAAATGCTCGACCAGGCCCGCCAGTCGGTCGAAATCCTGACCCGCCCGGAAGACGAGGACTCGGCGCAGGCGTTCGACCGTCCTGGAGAGTGAGCCTCGATTTCACCTTGCGGAACGCGGTTTCGGAGGCCAGCCATGCAACACCGGATCATGATTTCAGCCGTCTGCGTTCTGCTCGCGCTACCCGTCGCCGCAGAAGTCTACCGATGCGAAACGGACGGCGTTATCGCCTTTTCCGACCGCCCCTGCGGCTCGAACCAGACGCTCCACGCAGGCGGCAAGGGCATCAGTTTCGTGGTGCCCGACGAGAGCCTGCCGGCCATCGGCGAGGCTGCGCAGGCCTTCATCCGGGAACGACGGGAGCGAATCGCGAACCGCAGTCTTCCGCGCCCTTCGTCCGAGGCTGCTTTCCCGCCACAGCCTTTCGAGGGGCGCGCGGAGACCGTCTATGTCCCCTGGCCGGCGCTGGCGCCTGTCGATGGCCGGAATGTCGGCAATCGCGGCCGACGAGACCATGTGGATACCCGGCCCGGCAACCCCGGGAACGACCGCTATTCTCCCCTCAACGGCCCGATTCTCGGAACCCGGCCGAATTCAGCGGCATTCGAACGCCGGGACCGAGGCCGCGACCAGCGGGATCGTTGAGGCGCCTCAGTAGCCTTCGAGTACGTCGACGCCGTCCGGCACCGAGAATTCGAAGACTTCGGAGCTGATTTCCGGATTGCGTTCGAGCTCGAACAGGCGCAGGCGCGTGAGTTGCCCGAAATCGTCCTCCAGTTCGAGTTGCCGCGGCAGCCCGTCGCGGAAGTAGAGTCTTCCCTGAACGATATCGGTTGCGTCCTCGAGCGGTTCGAACTCGATCACCTCGCTGCCCGAGTCCGTGACCCGGTAGAAGCGATCGAGCAGTTCGGGCCGGGTCAGGACCAGCAAGGGGGATTCCGCGGCACCGGGCTGTTCGCGAACGGTGACCTGCTCGAGCGACACGTCGTAGTGCCAGAGCTGCTCGCCGTCGGCAACGATTTCCTGCGGGAAAGGCTCCGCATAGCTCCAGCGGAAGCGATCGGGCCGGGAATAGTAAAGCTCACCGGATGATTCTTCCGTTACCCTGCCATCGGCATCGACGGTCACTTGCTCGAAGCGCCCCGAAAGGGTCTCGAGATCCTCGGCAAAAGCGTCGAGCTGGGCACGTCCGTCCTGCGGCGCACCGGATGTGGAAACCGCGAGCAGCAGGGCGGCCAGCCAGTCCATGATCATATTGTGGGTTCTCCTTCGCAGCGTCTGGAGTACGAGTGTGCTTCGACCACGCTGAACCGGCGCTGACTCAGTCGCGCGGCGGTGGCTTGGGCGCCAGCACTTCACGCTGGCCATTGTGCTCCGGCGGGCTGACCACGCCCTGGGCTTCCATGTCCTCGATCAGGCGGGCGGCCCGGTTGTAGCCGATACGCAGCTGCCGCTGGACGCTGGAGATCGAGGCCCGGCGGCTTTCCAGGACGTAGGCGACTGCCTTGTCGTACAACTCGTCCTCGGAATCACCGCTGCCACCCTCGGGAAGGCCGGTTGCACCAATCTGCTGGCCATTCGCCATGGTCTGGGTTTCCGACAGCACCTCGTCGAGGTAATCGGGAGCGCCCTGTTGCTTGAGCGACTCCACGACGGCGTGCACCTCGTGATCGTCGACGAAAGCGCCGTGAATGCGGTCGGGCAACCCGGAACCTGGCGGCAGGTAGAGCATGTCGCCGTGGCCGAGCAGCTGTTCAGCGCCCTGCTGATCCAGGATCGTGCGCGAATCCACGCGGGAAGATACCTGGAAGGCCATCCGCGTGGGGATATTGGCCTTGATCAGGCCGGTGATGACATCCACCGAAGGCCGCTGCGTGGCCAGGATCAGGTGAATGCCCGAGGCACGCGCCTTCTGCGCCAGCCGGGCAATGAGCTGCTCGATTTTCTTGCCGACGATCATCATCATGTCGGCGAATTCGTCGACCACGACGACGATGTAGGGAAGCATCTCCAGGACCGGTTTGTCTTCGCCCTCGGGCACTTCCGACGGATCGACCAGGGGATCGGGAATCGGCTTGCCCTTGTCGGCAGCTTCCTTGATCTTGCGGTTATAGCCGGCCAGATTGCGCACCCCCATCGAAGCCATCAACTTGTAGCGGCGCTCCATCTCGGCCACGCACCAGCGTAATGCATTGGCGGCGTCCTTCATGTCGGTCACGACCGGCGTGAGCAGGTGCTGGATACCCTCGTAGACCGATAGCTCCAGCATCTTCGGGTCGATCATGATCAGGCGCACCTGGTCCGGGGTGGCCTTGTAGAGCAGGCTCAGGATCATGGCATTGATCGCCACCGACTTGCCCGAGCCGGTGGTGCCGGCCACCAGCAGGTGCGGCATGCGCGCCAGGTCGGCAACCGTCGGCTTGCCGGCGATGCTCTTCCCCATTCCCAGGGTCAGCGGCGAGCTCGAGCGCACGTAGGCATCGGAAGACAGGATCTCGCGCAGGTAGACGATCTCGCGATTCTGGTTGGGAATCTCCAGCCCGATAACGCTCTTGCCCGGGATGACATCGACCACGCGCACGGAAATCACGCTCAGGCCACGCGCCAGGTCCTTTGAAAGATTGGAAACCTGGGCGCCCTTGACCCCCGGCGCCGGCTGCAGTTCGAAGCGGGTGATAACGGGCCCGGGATGTACCGCTACGACTTCCACTTCCACGCCGAAATCGGCCAGCTTGAGCTCGACCTGGCGGCTCATGGCCTTGAGTGCTTCTTCTGAATACCCTGCCCGCTTGGCCGGCGCTTCATCGAGCAGCTCCAGCGGCGGCAACTCGCCGGGCGAAAGATTCTTGAACAGCGGCTGCTGCCGGGCCTTCTTCTCCGCCGGCTTGCTGATCTCCGGTTCGACGCGGGGTTCGATCCGCACTTCCTTGCGCGACTTTCGCTTGATCGAATCGCGCTTGCGGACTTCGTCGCGCTCGGCCCGCGCCCGCCGGCCGGCGAACCAGTCGCGGCCCTGGGCGGCCTTGTTCACCGACCAGGCAAACGCCGTCATCGCGAAACGGCCGGTGCGGTCGACGAAATCGATCCACGAAAGCCCGGTGAACAGCGTGATACCGCCCAGGAAGATACTCAGGCTGATCAGCACACCGCCGGTCAGGCCCATCGTGTCGACCATGGGTGCGGACAAAACGTCACCGATGACGCCGCCGCCCGGATGAATTCCGTTTTCCAGAGCCTGCATCGACAGCAGCATGCAGCCGGTCAGGACCGCCAGCATCAAGCCCGCGGTACGCACCGACCACTCGGCCAGCCCGGCCGGTTCGCCGCGCTCGCTGAGCACCCGGAACCCGGCGAAGCCGATCAGCAACGGTGCGGCATAGGCCATGTAGCCGAACAGCACCAGGAATAGATCGGCAAGCCAGGCACCGAAGGCACCGCCAAGATTATCGATCTCGGAATCGCTGGCGGCGCGCGACCAGCCGGGATCCGACGGATCGTGACTGATCAGGCACAACAACAGGTAGACGGCAGCAACGAGAATCAGCAGGAACAGCGCCTCGGAAATGCGCCGTTTCATGGCCAGTGCGGATTCATCGACTTTTTCGCTCTTTTTCGCGCGCTGGCTCACTTGCTGCCCTGCATTAATTTAGCTCTGTAATTACCTGATTATGCTTGCTTCAGGGCGGGGTGTACAAGTTCGCCGTCACGGACGTTCACACCCCGCGACAGCGCCTCGATACCTTCCCAGTCCGGCCGCGCCATGTGCTGCACGTAGGGCAGGATCGCCGCCGACAGTGCCTGGCTGGAAGTGCGCGGTACCGCCCCCGGCATGTTGGTGACGGCGAAGTGCGTCACGCCGTCGACCTGGTAGGTGGGATCGGCGTAGGTGGTCGGGCGCGTGGTCTCCACGCAGCCGCCCTGGTCTACGGAAATATCGACGACGACCGCGCCTTCGTTCATGGAAGAGATCATCTCGCGCGAAATGACGTGCGGCGCACGCGCGCCGGTGACCAGCACCGCACCGATGACCAGGTCGGCCTTGGAGACGAATTCGCCCACGGTGTCGCCATAAGGGTACAGCGCGGTCACGTTGGGGCCGATGGCCATCATCTCGGCGAGGCGGTCCTGGCGCTTGTCGAAGACCGTCACGCGGGCACCGGAAGATGCCGCCAGGCGAGCCGAGTTGCCGCCGGCCGCACCGGCGCCGAGCACGACCACATGGCCGCGGTCGGCAGCGGGAAGCCCGCCCAGCAGTACACCGCGACCGCCTTCGGGCTGGTGCAGCAGGTGCGTACCCACCTGCACCCCGATGCGCCCGGCGATATTGCTCATCGGTGCAAGCAAAGGCAGCGAGCCGTCGCCTTCCTCGACCGTTTCGAAGGCCACGCCGGTCAAGCCGATGTCGAGCAGGCGATCGGTCAGCTTCGGTTCGGCCGCCAGATGCAGATAGCAAAACAGCAGATGGTCGGCACGCAGGTGGTCGAGATCGCCCTCGATCGGCTCCTTGACCTTGACCACCAGCTCCGCCTTGCCGTACAGCGCCTCGGCGTCCGGCAATACGCCCACCCCGACCTGCTGGAAATCCTCGTCGGAAAATCCGCTCTTGTCGCCTGCTCCGGCCTCGATGAAGACCTCGTGCCCGGCCTGGACCAGGTCACCGCAGGCCGCCGGCACCAGGGCCACGCGCCCTTCCAGCGTCTTGATCTCGCGGGGAATTCCGATTCGCATCCTTCAAGCTCCTTAAAAACTGCAAGAATATAAAGAGCCGATCGAAGACCGGCCCGCCTTGGATTAAGGGGCCGGCGACCACAAGTCTGTGCCCTTGAACCGCCCGGCCCTGAAACGGAGAAATTATACATGCCCGACCCCCGACATTTCCGACTGCTGATTCTCGGATCCGGCCCTGCCGGCTACACCGCGGCCATCTATGCTGCCCGCGCCAACTTGAAGCCGGCGGTGATCACCGGCATCGAACAGGGCGGCCAGCTCACGACCACAACGGACGTGGAAAACTGGCCCGGCAGCTACCCCGACCTGCAGGGGCCGGAACTGATGCAGCAGATGGGGGCCCACGCCGAGGCCTTCGACACCGACATCGTGTTCGACCATATCCATACCGCCGACCTGTCGAACAAGCCGTATCGGCTCGAGGGCGACAGCGGCGTCTACACCTGCGATGCGCTGATCATCGCCACCGGCGCCTCGGCCCGCTACCTGGGCCTGCCCTCCGAGGAGGCCTTCAAGGGACGCGGTGTGTCTGCCTGTGCGACCTGCGATGGTTTTTTCTATCGCGACAAGCCGGTCGCCGTGATCGGCGGCGGCAACACGGCCGTCGAAGAGGCCCTCTACCTGGCCAATATCGCCAGCAAGGTGACCCTGGTCCACCGCCGCGAGGAGTTGCGCGCAGAGAAGATCCTGCAGGACCGGCTATTCCAGAAGGAAGCCGAAGGCAAGGTCGAGTTCCGCTGGAACCACGTCCTGGACGAAGTGCTGGGCGATGACGACGGGGTCACCGGTATGCGCATCAAGCACGTGCAAAGCGGCGACACCGAAGATATCCACCTCGACGGCGTCTTCATCGCCATCGGCCATGATCCCAACACCAAAATCTTTAACGAACAGCTCGACATGACCAACGGTTACATTCACATCCGAACCGGCCAGGACGGCATGGCCACGGCTACCTCGGTTCCGGGTGTGTTTGCCGCCGGCGACGTAGCCGATCACATCTACCGTCAGGCGGTCACTTCCGCCGGATTCGGCTGCATGGCCGCGCTGGATGCCGAACGCTATCTTGACGAGCAACAGGACTGACCCGATCGAACTGGAAAGGCCGTTTTCGGATTTCGACGAAGCGGCCTGGAACGGCCTGTGCGCCACCGGGCCCTTCGTCGACTGGCGGTTTCTTGCCAGCGCCGAGGACGCCGGCTGTGTCGGCGGCTCGACGGGCTGGCACCCCTTCGCCCTGACCGAGTCCGAGAACGGCGTCCTGGCCGGCGCTGCCCCCGCCTGGCTGAAGGAGCATTCCCACGGCGAGTTCGTCTTCGACTTCGCCTGGGCCCATGCATCGCACCAGGCCGGCATGGCGTGGTATCCCAAGTTGTTGGTCGCCGCCCCTTTCAATCCAGTGACCGGCCCGCGTTTGCTCGGCGCCGAAGATCACCCGCAGACCGGCCTTCACCTCGTCGAGCAGATGGAAGCGGTGGTCGAAGAACTGGGCCTGTGGTCGGCCGGGGTCAATTTCTGCAATCAGGCCGATACCACCATTCTCCGTGAGGCCGGCTGGCTGGAGCGCTTCGACTGGCAGTATCACTGGCGCAACGACGGCTACCGCGACTTCGACGATTTTCTCTCCCGGCTGCGCCGCAAGCCGCGCAAGAACATCCGCGCCGAGCGCAAGCGGGTCCATGCCGAGGGCTGGCGCTTTCGCTGGCGAGACGGAACCGCGCTCAACGAAGCCGAGTTCGAACTCGTCGATCGCTGCTACCAGACGACTTTCGCCCTCTACGGCAACCTGCCCTCGCTCAATCGCGAATTCTTCCGCCTGGCCGCTTCGCGCTTCGGCGAGCAGTTCCTCGTCTGCATCGCCGAGCACGGCGGCGAGGATCTTGCCTGCGCCGTGTACTGGCGGGACGAGACACGCCTTTACGGCCGCTACTGGGGCAGCCTGGTCGAGACGCGCGACGTGCATTTCGAAGCCTGCTACTACCAGGGCATCGATTACTGCATTGCCGAGGGCCTGGAGTGGTTCGAACCGGGCGCCCAGGGCGAACATAAGATTCGCCGCGGCTTCCTGCCGCGCAAAACCCGCTCGTTCCACTACATCCACCATCCCGGCCTGCGCGAAGGCATTCGCCGCTGGCTCGAGGCGGAAGCCGATTTGCTCAATCGTCGCCGCGAGCAGCTCAGCCATCTTGATCCGTTCAAGTGATGCAAGCGCCCGTTCCCCAACTGGGTGATTCGCCCGACAGCCCCTTCCCCGATCCGCTGGCCAATCCACGCGAGGACGGACTGCTGGCCTGGGGTGGCGACCTGCACCCCACCCGGCTGCTCAATGCCTACCGGCAGGGCTTTTTTCCCTGGTACGAGTCGCCGGGGCCGATCCTGTGGTGGTCACCGGAACCCCGCGCCGTCATGCTGCCAGAGGCCATGCATCTCCCGCGGCGCCTGAGAAGAACACTGAGGCAGGGACGCTTCCGCGTCAGCGCCGACCGCGCTTTCGACGAAGTCATCGCCGCCTGCGCGGCGCCGAGGCAAGACCAGGACGGCACCTGGATCACGCCTCAGATGCGCGCCGCCTACGCCCGGCTACACGCGATGGATCATGCCCACAGTATCGAGATCAGGGACGAGGAAGGTGCGCTCATCGGCGGGCTCTACGGTGTCGCCATCGGGCGCGTATTCTTCGCGGAATCCAAGTTCCACCGGCGGCGTGACGCTTCCAAGATCGCGCTTGCGGTGCTCATGCGCGCCCTGTCGGAGTGGGATTTCCTCCTGTGCGACTGCCAGCTCTGGAACCCCCATCTGGAGCGCCTGGGGGTGCGCATGCTATCCGGGGAGTTGTTCCAGGCCGCCCTCGCCCGCGGCGTCTCCGAACCGGCTGCCGTCGGCGAGTGGGCAGCTGCGATCGACAGCGTGGAACTCAGTCGCTGGTAGTCGAAAAATGGCGCTGAAGTGATTCGTCGGAATCGCGAGGCCCGCGTTTATCTCGCGCCAGGGCCAGGGTCGCGCGCGCCAGTTCCCTGAAAAGCCGGGCACGCTCGCCATCCAGTCCGTCGGCGGCCGACGTGAGGCGCCGGCAGGCACGCTCATCACCGCGCTCGATCGGCCCGGTCAGGACCTGCTGCGGGGAGCGCTTGCGCAGACTCTCGAGCGTGCCCTGCTGCAGGTCACAAAGCACCTCGACGGCTTGCGCCTCGGGCAAGCCGGCCCGATCGGCGAGCTGCCGCGCCAGGTCATGGGCCGTGACCAGGAAGTTGCTGGCCGCCACCGTCGCCGCGTGCCAGGCGGCTTTGTCGCCGGCGGCAAAGCGCAGCCATCGTCCACCGGCGGCCTCGAAAACCGGCTGGAGGCGTTTCAATGCCTGGTCGTCACCCTCGGCCACGCACCAGGTTTCGTCGAAGCATGCAGCCGCCGATTCCGGATCGGAAAAAGCGCGAACGGGATGCACGGCCGCGGCGGGCGCACCGATGGTTCGCAGCACCGCCGCCTCGATCGAACCCGAAAGATGAAAGGCCAGCCCCGGCCGGGCCGGAAGATACCGAACCAGTTCACCGGATATCTCACTCAGCGCACCGTCGGGGAGCCCCAGCATCAACCAGCCCCCGGCAATACGCTCGTCGAATTGCTCAACGGCTTCCCCGGCGCCAATGAACTCGACGGCCGCCCGGGCGCTCTCCAGGCTGCGGTTGACCACCAGGCCCGGCCCGACCATTTCCGTTTCGATCAGGCGTCGGGCCACGGCCCGGGCTGCGCGACCACAGCCAAGTACATGCAGTTGCGGCGCCCGCGTCATTCCCCGGTGCCCGTATCTTCGGGCAGTTCGGGCACGCGACCCGGCGAGCGCGACAGGTATTCGTCGAATTGCTCGAGGCCTTCGCGGTAGTCGCTTCCCACCAGGCCCGGCAACATCAGTCCGACGTAGCGCCCCACGAGATCGAGTGCGCCGAACTCGATCCGCATCCCCCAGGTCACCTCGACGCCGCCTTGCCCCTCGGTCACCCCGAACCAGCTGTCGGCCTCGTTGCCGCCTAGCTCCATTTTCATATCGATTCGACGGGGCTCGTCGACCGCCACGACCCACAGGCGGCTTTGCTCGGCTTCGGGCGTTTCCTTCCAGACCAGCGCAGCGCCCACGCCCTGCGAAGGCCCCTCCAGTCGCCAGCTCATCTCGGGCTGGCGAGCAAGCCAGGGGGCCCATTGCGGGAAGTGCCGGAAGTCGCCCAGAACCTCGAAGGCCACCTCGCGGGAATGATCCATTACGCGGCTGCGCTCGATGGTCACGCTTGCCGGCAGCATGAAGCCCACGACAATTACGGCGACAACCGTCGCCAGGAGAATTCCGAACAATTTTCTGATCATGACTAAAAACTCCGCTTGATCAGGGCCAGGGATCGCCGGGACGACGGTCGCCGTCGTCATCGAGTTCGTCCGGAAAATCCTCCTCCCATTCCCAGTCGTAGCGCTTGACCGGCGGAAGATCCTGCTCCCGGAAAACGAAGGCGAGAATGACGCCAATGATCGCCCCGCTGGCGTGCAGTTCCCAGCTGCTCGAGCTGTTGACCGGCAACACGCCCCAGACCATGGAGCCGTAGAGGAACCAGACCAGGAGCGAAACGCCGACCGAGCGCAAATCGCGCTTGAGTATGCCGGAGACGAAGACAAAGGCCAGCATGGCATAGACCAGGCCGCTGGCGCCGATATGCAGGTTCGGCCTCGCGAACACCCAGGCCACGGCCGCGCTTCCGACGTACATCACCGGCAGGGCCTTGAGGGCAGAGTTCGGGTAGAGAAAAAGGATGGCGACTCCGCCAATGAACAACGGAACCGTATTGGATGCGATATGCCCCACGTGCGCGTGCAGCAGCGGCGTCGTGACCAGGCCGAGCAGCCCCACGCCGTCACGTGGACGCAGCCCGAAGCGGGCCAGATCCAGGCCGGACAGGAGGTCGAACAGAAAAACCGCCCACATCACGGTGATGAAACCGGCGGTCAGGCGCATGGCCAGCCAGAAGTTGCGGCGCGCGCGCTCCGATCCGGTGTAGTCGGGATCCGGCCGGTGCAGATGCATCAGGAAGCACTACCTTGTGGCAATGCGCGGGCCACGGTAGCGTGACATCGACGGCATAGCTCCCCGGTTTTTCCGGGACCCAGGCCCGTCGTCTCCAGGGGTGGATGGATGATCATCCTGACCCGACCCGGACGAATGCGGAGGCTCTTTGCCGGCAGGATTTCGCGCGTATCGACGACCGTCACCGGCAGGATCGGCAGTTGCTGGTCGACGGCCACGCGGAAGGCGCCCTTCTTGAACGGCATCAACTCGCCCGTCCGGCTGCGTGTGCCCTCGGCGAAGAACATCAGCCCCGTGCCGGGTTTCAGGCGCCCGACGGCCCGGTTGATGGCCGTTCTGGACTGGTCGGGGTTCGCCCGGTCGATGAAGATATGGCCGATCGCTCGGCATCCGGCCGCCACGAAGGGAATCCGGCTGAGCTCCGCCTTGGCCACCCAGCGCAGATCCAGCCCGATCCAGCCATAAATCACGGGAATGTCGAACTGGCTCTGGTGATTGGCAACCACCACATAGCTTTGTTCCGGATCGATCCGATCGAGACCTTCGACCTCCACGCGCACCGGCACCAGCCAGGCCAGGATCTTTCCCCACGGCACGGCCACATAGAGATTGGCCACGCGCGGGGAAACCAGCAGCGCGAGCGGCACGGCGAGCAAAGCGCTCACCAGCGTGGTCAGAACCGCCAGCGGCACATAGACGAGCCACTGATAAACGGGGTAGAGGCTGAGCCAGGCCAGCTGGGCGGTTGATCGGGATGGGGTCATGGCCGTTTATGCTACACAAAAAAGGGGCGTCCGAAGACGCCCCTGTCCGTGTCGGTCACGACTATCGAGATTCGGCTCAGGCCGCCTCGGCGGACTGCTTTTCGCCGCTCTCGATCACACGAGCATCGCCGCTGCCGATCTCGATCTTGCGCGGCTTCATGCGCTCGGGCAGTTCGCGCTGGAGTTCGATGTGCAGCAGGCCGTTCTCCAGGTCGGCACCGGCCACCTTGACGTGATCGGCGAGCTGGAAGCGCCGTTCGAACGAACGATTGGCGATGCCGCGATAGAGAAACTCACGATCGTCGCCTTCGTCTTCGGCGGAATCGGACTTGCTGCCGGAGACCGTCAGCGTATTCTGCTCGGAAACGATGTCGAGTTCGTCCCGGCCGAAGCCCGCCACCGCCATGGTGATGCGATAGCGATCCTCGCCCAGAGACTCGATGTTGTAGGGCGGATAGCCGTTGCTGTCGACGCGCTGCGCGTTGGACAACATGTCGGCCAGGCGATCAAAGCCGATGGCCGTGCGGTACAGGGGTGAAAGATCGAATGTATTCATAACCGTATCCTCCTTGAGAAGCAATCGGTGTTTTCAGTTGATGCCCGCCTGTATCAGGCCGGGCTCGACGAGATCCCTTTCGGCGATCCCGGTAATGAGATAGGTATCGGTGGGGGTGGTTTCAAGGTCTTCGGTGGTTTATCGGTACTGTCTCAATATTCGACCTCGACCACCTCGAGTACTCGCTCTCCGGTGGGTGTGCGCACGCTGACCTCTTCCCCCACGGCCTTGCCCAGCAATGCGCGGGCAACCGGGGAGTCGACCGATATCCAGCCCTGCCCGGCATCGGTTTCGTCGGCGCCGACGATGCGGTAGCACACCTCGCTGCCGTCGATTTCGGCCAGGGTCACTGTGGCGGCAAAAAACACCTTGCCGGGATTGTCCTCGCGCGGTGGTACGGGGCGGACCTCGTCCAGGCGCTTCTGGAGGTAGCGCAGCCGGCGATCGATTTCCCGCAGCTGCTTCTTGCGATAGATGTACTCGGCATTCTCCGAGCGGTCGCCTTCGGCAGCCGCCGCCGATAGCGCGCGGGTGACCGCCGGGCGCTTTTTTTGCCACAGGTACTTGAGCTCGTCCTGCAGCTTGCGATGACCGGCCGGCGTGATGTGGGGACTGCGTGGCAAGGCTATTGAACCGCGCGGCCGACTACAGTCCGCCGCGCGTGAGCTTGATCGGGTCGAGCAGTTCCTCGAGCTCCTCGCGCGACAGATCGGTCATCTCGGCGGCCACATCGAGGATAGGACGCCCCTCGGCGTAGGCCTTCTTGGCCGCGGCCGCGCCCTTCTCGTAGCCGATGACCGGATTGAGCGCGGTCACCAGGATGGGATTCCGTGAGAGCGCTTCCTGGAGCTTGTCCTCGCGCACCTTGAAGCTGGCAATGGCTCGGTCGGCAAGCAGGCGCGCGGCATTACCGAGGATATTCAGGCTGTCGAGCAGGCTGGCGGCAACCACCGGCAGCATGACGTTGAGCTGGAAGTTGCCCGACTGCCCGGCCACGGTGATGGTGCCGTCATTGCCGATCACGCGCGCAGCCACCATGCAAACGGCCTCCGGAATGACCGGGTTGACCTTGCCCGGCATGATCGAGCTTCCCGGCTGCAGCGCCTCGAGTTCGATCTCGCCCAGGCCGGCCAGCGGCCCGGAGTTCATCCAGCGCAGGTCATTGGCTATCTTCATCAGCGCGACCGCGGCGGTCTTTATCTGCCCGGAGAGCTCCACTGCGGCATCCTGGCTCGCAATGCCCTCGAACTTGTTCCCGGCCGAAGCGAACTCGAATCCGGTCGACCTGGCCAGCCGGGCGGCAAACCGTCGACCGAAGTCTTCGTGCGCGTTGATACCCGTGCCCACCGCGGTGCCGCCCTGCGGCAGGTAGCGCATGCGCGAGAGTGCATCGCGGATTCGTTGCTCGGCGCTTTCGATCTGTGACGCCCAGGTGGCCAGCTCCTGACCCATGGTGACCGGCATCGCGTCCATCAGGTGCGTGCGGCCGGTCTTGGCGACTTCATCGAGCGCCTCGGAACGCTTGCGCAGGGTGTTTTGCAGGTGATGAAGGGCCGGCAGCAGGTGCTCGGCGGCCATCAGGCAGGCGCTGACCTGGATCGCGGTGGGAATGACGTCGTTGGAACTCTGCCCCATGTTGACGTGATCGTTGGGGTGAACGCCCAGGTCGCCGTTCGAGTCCGCCAGGTGGGCGATCACCTCGTTGGCGTTCATGTTCGAACTGGTTCCCGAACCGGTCTGGTAGACATCGACCGGAAAATGCTCGTCCACCTCGTTGGCGGCAACCTTGCCAGCGGCCTGAACAATGGCCCGCGCAAGATCGGGGTCGAGCAGCTCCAGCTCTTCGTTGGCCTCGGCGCAGGCGGCCTTGATCAGGCCAAGGGCGCGAATGAAAGGTGCCGGCATGCGCTGGCCGCTGACGGGAAAATTGTTGACGGCACGCTGGGTCTGGGCGCCCCAGAGTGCGTCGGCGGGCACCTGAAGTTCGCCCATGCTGTCCTTTTCGGTGCGGAATTCGCTCATTTTTCGGGTCCAGTTTGCTGCGGATTCAAGCCGTCAATTATAACCGTCTGGAACGATCCTTCCGATCCATCCGGGGCGGCATCGTGAGACAATCGATCGCATGCTGGAAAAGCTCAACGCCTTCTTGCGCATCGTCATCGCCAGCCTGCTGCTGGCGGTCAACTCCGTCGTGCATATCCTCCCGCTCCTGCTGGTGGCGCTGATCAAGCTGATCTTCCGGTTCGGTCCGGTCACCCGCAGCTGCGACCGGATCCTGGCAGCGATCGCGGCAAGCTGGATCGGCTTTAACTCCTGGTTGTTCGATCACCTGACATCCACACAGATCGAAGTCGAGGGTCTGCCTGAAACGGACCTGCAGGGCCAATTGCTGGTGGTGTGCAATCACCAGAGCTGGGTCGATATCCCGGTACTGCAGAAGTTGTTCAACCGCCGCCTTCCGCTGCTGCGCTTCTTTCTCAAGAGCCAGTTGATCTGGGTTCCGCTTTTGGGACTGGCCTGGTGGGCGCTCGACTTTCCCTTCATGAAACGCTATTCACGCGAGCAGATCGAACGCCGTCCCGAACTGGCCGGGCGCGATATCGCCGCCACTCGCCGCGCCTGCAGGAAATTCCGGGACATCCCCGTGGCCATCGTCAACTTCGTCGAGGGCACGCGCTTTACGCGGGCCAAGCACAACGCCCAGAGCTCGCCCTACCAGCAGCTGCTCAAACCCAGAGCCGGCGGCACGGCCTTCACGCTCGACGCCATGGGTGACGCGCTGGATACCCTGATCGACGTCACCATCGCCTATCCCGACGGGCGCCCCACCCTGGCCGACCTGTTCGCCAATCGCATTGGCAGGATTCGCGTTCACGTGCGCCGTCTGCCCATTCCCGAGCAGTTGCGCGGTCGGGACTACCGTGACGATCCGGAATTCCGCCGCTCCATCCAGGACTGGATCAACCGGCTATGGGCCGAAAAGGATGCAACCCTCGAGCGGCTTCGGGCGGCGGAGTGATTCCCACGGCTTGCGCAGCCGCTATGCATGTGACAAGAATGGAGCCGGACTCGCCCATGAAGGATCCCCGATGATCAAACCGCTTGCCGCCCTGCTGTTGTCACCGACGCTCCTGCTCGCTACAACAGTCCAGGGACAGGACTCATCCGATACCTGGCACGACTACATCGATCAACGCGCCGCCTCGATGCAGGAGCAGGTGGTCGAGTGGCGACGGCATTTCCATCGCCACCCCGAGCTCTCCAACCGCGAATTCGACACGGCCGAGACCGTGGCCGAATTCCTGCGCTCCCTGGACATGGAAGTGACCACCGGCGTGGCCCATACCGGCGTCGTCGGCGTGCTGCGCGGTGGACAACCCGGGCCGGTGGTCGGGCTGCGCGCCGACATGGATGCCCTGCCCGTACCCGCGCGTGCCAACCTGCCCTTCTCCCCCGATGTCACCAGTGAGTACCTGGGCGAGGAAGTGCCGGTATCGCACGCATGCGGCCACGACTCGCACATGGCCATGCTGATGGGCGTGGCGCAGATGCTGGCAGAGCGGCGCGAGGAACTGCCGGGCACGGTCAAGTTCATCTTCCAGCCAGCCGAGGAAGGTACGCCGCCCGGCGAGGAAGGCGGTGCGGAGATGATGGTTGCCGAAGGCGTACTCTCCGACCCGGACGTCGACGTCATTTTCGGCCAGCACATCTGGGCACCGGCCCCGGCCGGCCAGATCGGCTACCGCCCGGCCGGAACCATGGCCGCCTCCGACCAGTTCAACATCACCGTCCATGGCAGCCAGACGCACGGCTCCACGCCCTGGACCGGCGTCGACCCGATCACCACGGCTTCGCAGATCGTGCTCGGCCTGAACACCATCGTCAGCCGGCAGACGGAACTGACCAAGGCCGCCGCGGTGATTTCCGTCGGCCGGGTTCGCGCCGGCGTGCGCAACAACATCATTCCCGAGGAAGCCGAACTGATCGGCACCATCCGCACGCTCGACCCGGACATGCGCGACAAGATCCACGCCGACATCCGGCGCACGGCCGAGCACATCGCCGCCAGCCAGGGTGCGGAAGTGACCGTGGATATCCAGCGCGGCTACCCGGTCACCTACAACGACCCGGCGCTGACCGAGGCGATGGCGCCCAGCCTCCAGCGAGTCGCGGGCGAAAAAGCGGTTCGCATCGACGCCCTGACGGCGGCCGAGGATTTTTCCTACTTCCAGCGCGAGGTGCCGGGCCTGTACTTCTTCCTGGGCGCCGCGCCCGCCGATATTCCCCTGGATGAGGTCGCGCCGCATCACACCCCCGACTTCCGGATCAAGGAATCGGCCATGCAGACCGGCGTGCGGGCCCTGGCCACCCTGACCCTCGACTACATGTTGATGCACGCAGATTAATTAGAGTTTGTTAATATAGCAGTGTACTCAAAGCACAGTCTTTGCCCATGTCGCGCGTGACCATTATTGGCTCGGGGTTTGCCGCCCTGACCGCCGTTCGCAAGCTGCGCCAGGCAGATCCGGGAATCGGCATCGACCTGGTCTCGCCCCGCGCGGAGCTGGTCTACTATCCCGGCACGATCTGGATTCCCACGGGCAAACGCGAACCCGAAGACCTGGTCGTCCCCCTGGATCGCTTCTTCGAACGCATGCGGGTCACCCACCACGCCACGCGCGCCACCGGCCTGTCCGAAGACGGACGGACAGTCCGGACCGAATCCGGCGAACTCGCCAACGACGGACTGGTCATCGCCTGCGGCGGCCAGTTCCTGAAGAAACTGCCCGGCATCGAGCACAGCATCCTGCCCTGTGGCGGGCCGCAGGAAATCGCCCGCCTGCGTGACCGCCTCCACGCCATGGAATCGGGTTCCCTTGCCTTCGGTTTTGCCGGCAATCCCAAGGAACCGTCGGCCATGCGCGGCGGGCCGGTGTTCGAATTTCTTTTCGGCATCGACACCTGGCTGCGCAAGCAGAATCGGCGCGACCGCTTTACCCTGCATTTCTTCAGCCCCGCCGAAAAGCCGGGGCAACGCCTCGGCGGCAAGGCCGTCGGCCGTCTGCTCGAGGAAATGCAAAAGCGCGGTATCCGCACCCATCTCGGTCGCAAGCCGAAGCGCTTCAGCGAAGACGGCGTGGAAACCGAAACCGAGCGCTTCGCCGCCGACCTGATCCTGTTCATGCCCGGCATGACCGGCAACGACTGGTTCGACGAAACAACGCTCCCCCGCTCGGACGGCGGCATGATCCGCGCCGACCGACACTGCCGTGTCGACGGATTCGAGCGCGTCTACGTAGCCGGCGACGCCGGCTCCTTTCCGGGCCCGGGGTGGATGCCCAAGCAGGCGCACATGGCCGACCTCCAGGCCGAGGCGGCGGTGAAGAACATGCTCGCCGAACTAGCCGGTAAGCCAGTGGAGGCCACGTTTAAGAGCGAACTGATGTGCATCGTCGACCAGTACGATCGCGGCATCCTGGTCACGCGCAGCGAGAAAGCCAATCGCGTGCTGCCGCCCCTGCGCGCCATGCACTGGGTCAAGCGCCTGTTCGAGTGGCGTTACCTGCGGCAATATCGCTGAGCAGCACCCTGAACCAAGGGACAATGGTCGGCGCCAGCCCGCCGTGGCAGGCTGGCCCGGCACTCATCCCGATACCTCACCCATGGCCATGATCCGCAACCTGCTCCTCGCATTCCTGCTCTTTTCCACGCCTGTCCTGGCCGAAGACCTGATCGTCGACAAACGGGAATTCGTCACCGAGGACTTCACCACCTTCGGCGGCGAAACCATCCCCGAAGTGCGCGTGGGCTGGGAGGCCTACGGGGAGCTCAACGAGGATCATTCCAATGTGATCCTGGTCACTCACTTTTTCTCCGGCACATCGCACGCGGCCGGTCGCTACGCCCCGGACGATCCGGAGCCGGGCTACTGGGATGCCATCATCGGCCCGGGCAAGGCGATCGACACCGAGCGCTTCTACGTCATCAGCGTCGACACCCTGGCCAACGCCAATGTCCACGACGAACATGTCATCACCACCGGCCCGGCCAGCATCAACCCCGAAACCGGCGAACACTGGGGAACCGATTTCCCGGTGGTGACCATCCGCGACTTCGTCGAGGTGCAACGCCGGCTGCTCGATTCGCTCGGCATCGAGCGGCTGCATGCCGTCGTCGGCGCATCCATGGGCTCCTTCCAGGCGCTCGAATGGGCGGTCGCGTACCCCGAACGCGTCGACCGCATGGTGTCAGTCATCGGTGCCGGAGGCATGGGGCCGTGGGAGGTCGCGCTGCTGGAGACCTGGGCGCGCCCGATCCGGCTCGATGCCAACTGGCGCGGCGGTGACTACTATGGGCACGAACGCCCGCTCGCCGGTCTGACGACGAGCCTGATGCTGGTCACGCTCAACGCCCTGAACCCGGCCTTCTTCGAGCTGCAGTTTCCCGAACACGACAACCTCGCCGCCGACGCACTCGCGGACATCGACGGCGGCTTTGCCGTCACCGACTGGCTGGAAGAGCGGGCCCGGCAGCGCGCGCTCGTCTCCGACGCCAATCACGTCCTCTACCTGGCGCGTGCCAGCCAGTTGTTCGTCGCCGGTCACGGGGGCGACCTGTCGAGTGCGCTCGACAAGGTGCAGGCCCGGAGCCTGTTCCTTCCGGCGGCCGGCGATCTGCTGCTCCGCCCCGTGCTCGCGGAGGAAGTTCATCACAAGCTCGGCGAATCGGGCAAGGAATCGGCATTGATGCACCTGGACGGCCCGATGGGCCATCTCGACGGCGTTGCCGGAATCGACCAGGCATCGGAGCGCTTGCGTCGCTTTCTGAATAGCGATTGAGCCGCCGGATGCGGGGCAACCCGGCGATCGCCCTGCGGTATCATTAGCGATTGCCCGAAACGACTTGCAAGATTCGATGGAAACCCATGCCCTGACCGCTCTCTCGCCGCTTGACGGCCGCTACGCCGGCAAGCTGGCGGGACTTCGCCGACTGGCTTCCGAGGCCGGTCTGATCCGCCACCGCGTTCGGGTGGAAGTCGCCTGGTTCCAGGCCCTGGCAGCCGAACCGGCCTTCACGGCCCTGCCCGAGCTGTCGCGCGGCGACCGGGAATTCCTGGACCGCCTGGTCGAGGAATTCGGCGATGGCGATGCCGCCGCGGTCAAGGCCATCGAGCAGACCACCAATCACGACGTCAAGGCGGTCGAGTACTGGCTCAAGGAGCGTCTGTCCGAACGCGATTCCCTGAAGCCATACACGGAATTCATCCACTTCGCCTGCACTTCCGAGGACATCAACAACCTCGCCTGGGCACTGATCATTCGACACGCCGTGGTCGAGGAGCTCGACCCGATGCTGGCGCAGGTCGACCGGCGCCTGGCCGCCATGGCACAGGAAACCGCCGAGATGCCGATGCTCTCGCGCACCCACGGCCAGACCGCTTCCCCCACCACACTGGGCAAGGAACTGGCCAACGTGGTTTTCCGGCTGCGCCGCCAGCGCCGCGCGCTGAATCAGGTCGAGATCAACGGCAAGATCAACGGCGCGGTGGGTAACTTCAACGCCCATTTGGCCGCCTGCCCGGACGTCGACTGGCCGACCCTGGCGCGTGATTTCGTCGAAGACCTGGGGCTGGTCTGGAACCCCTACACCACCCAGATCGAACCGCACGACATGATCGCCGAAGCCTCGCACGCGCTGATGCGCATCAACACGGTGCTGCTGGATTTCGCCCGCGACGCCTGGGGCTACGTGTCTCTGGGCTATTTCCGCCAGAAACTGATCGAGGGTGAAGTCGGCTCCTCGACCATGCCGCACAAGGTCAATCCGATCGATTTCGAGAATGGCGAGGGCAACCTGGGCCTGGCCAATGCCCTGCTCGGACACCTCGCCGGCAAGCTGCCGATTTCGCGCTTTCAGCGCGACCTGACCGACTCGACCGTGCAGCGCTCCCTGGGCTCGGCCTTCGGCTACTGCTCGCTGGCCTGGCAGTCGATCCTCAAGGGCCTCGACCGGATCGCCCCGAACGAAGAACGCCTGGCCGAGGATCTGGAACGCGCCTGGGAAGTGCTGGCCGAGGCAGTGCAGACGGTCATGCGGCTGTACGGCGTTCCCGAGCCCTATGAAAAGCTCAAGGCACTGACCCGCGGCCGGGGCATCGATCGCGATCGGATTCGGGAATTCATCGCCGGTCTCGACATTCCGGAGGCCGACCGGAATCGACTGCTGGAACTGACCCCGTCGACCTATATTGGAAACGCGGCCCGAATGGCGCGTGACATCGACCGATTCATTTAACCGGGGAATATCGGCATATCCGGCCCAATCAAATGCCTGCCGCCGTTATAATCAGCGGTCTTTGACTGGGCACCCGACCAGAGCCGCGCTTGTCATGACCGATTTCCTTCAGGAGCAGTACCGGAACTCCCATTTGTCCGGCGGCAACGCCGATTATGTGGAGACCTTCTACGAAGCCTGGCTGGACGACCCTGAATCCGTTCCCGAGAACTGGCGGAAAATCTTTTCCCAGCTCGCCGACTCGGTCGATACCGAGACCCGTCATCGCCAGATCGAGGCCCACTTCCGATCCCTGGCCGCCAACGGCCATTACAGCGCGGGTACGGCAGCCGAGGATTTCAAGCAGGCCGGCGTCCTGCGCCTGATCAACGCCTACCGCGTACGCGGTCACCAGCGCGCCGAGCTCGATCCGCTCGGCATCAGCAAACGACCCAAGGTCCCCGACCTGGAACTCGGTTTCCACAGTCTCAGCGAAGCCGACCTGAATACCGAATTCCACAGTGGCTCGCTGGCCGGCGCCGACCATCGCCCCCTCAAGGATATCGTCGAGACCTGCCGCGAGACTTACTGCGGCAGCATCGGTGTCGAGTACATGCACATCACCGACACCAACCAGCGCCGCTGGCTCCAACAGCGACTGGAGGGCGCGCGCGGCAACTACACGCCCGAGGCCGAAGAACGCAAGCGACTGCTCGACAAGCTCGCCGCCGCCGAGGGCATGGAAAAGTATCTGCACTCGAAGTACGTCGGCCAGAAGCGTTTCTCTCTCGAGGGCGGTGAAAGCATGATTCCGCTGCTCGACACGCTCATCCGCCACACCGGCAGCCAGGGCGTGCGCGAGATGGTGATCGGCATGGCCCACCGCGGCCGCCTCAACGTCCTGGTCAACATTCTGGGCAAGAGCCCGCGCGACCTGTTCGCGGAGTTCGAAGGACAAATCGCCGCCGACGACCCCAACCGAACCGGCGACGTCAAATACCACCTGGGCTTCAGCTCCGATGTCCCGACGCCGGGCGGGCCCATGCACCTGGCGCTGGCCTTCAACCCATCGCACCTGGAAATCGTCAACCCGGTGGTCGTCGGCTCGGCCCGTGCCCGTCAGACGCGCCTGCATGACGAGCGCCGCGAGCAGGTTCTGCCGGTGCTCATTCACGGCGATGCGGCCATCGCGGGCCAGGGCGTCAACATGGAACTGCTCAACATGTCGCAGGCGCGCGGTTTCGCCGTCGGCGGCACCTTCCACATCGTCGTCAACAACCAGATCGGTTTCACGACATCGAACCCGCTGGATGCTCGATCGACGCTGTACTGCACCGAAGTGGCCAAGATGGTTCAGGCGCCGATCCTGCACGTCAACGGCGACGATCCCGAGGCCGTGCTGTTCGCCACCCGTGTCCTCGCTGATTTCCGGCGCGAGTTCAAGAAGGACGTGGTGCTCGACCTGGTCTGCTACCGCCGCCTCGGCCATAACGAGGCCGACGAGCCGGCCGCCACCCAGCCGCGCATGTACCAGGTCATTCGCAAACTCGACACGGTGCGCAAGCAGTACGCCCAACAACTCATCAGCGAGGGGCTGGCCGATGACAAGGCCATCGAGCAGGCCAACGACGACTACCGCGACAAGCTCGACCAGGGCGAGCCCGTGGTCGAGCTGCTGGGTGAAGACGAAGCCGTCGAGACCGTCGACTGGGATCCTTATCTAGACGCCGACTGGCGCGAACAGGTCGACACGGGCGTAGAGGTCGCCACCGTCAGGAAGCTGTCGGAGCAGATGACGACCCTGCCGGAGGACTTCGAACCGCACAAGCAGGTACAGCGCATCATCGATTCGCGCCGGCAGATGGCTGCCGGCGAGTCGCCGATGGACTGGGGCTTCGCCGAAACCATGGCCTACGCCACCCTGATCGATGGCGGTCACGGCCTGCGCCTGGTGGGGCAGGATTCCGGCCGCGGCACGTTTTTCCACCGGCATGCGGTACTGCACAACCAGCGAGACGGCTCGTCATGGTTACCCCTTCAGCAGTTCAGCGAGGACCCGCGCCGGGTCACCGTCATCGATTCGCTGTTGTCGGAGGAAGCCGTGCTCGGGTTCGAGTACGGCTACGCCACGGCCGAGCCGTCGACGCTGACCATCTGGGAAGCGCAGTTCGGCGATTTCGTCAACGGCGCGCAGGTCGTCATCGACCAGTTCATTTCCTCCGGGGAAGCCAAGTGGGGCCGGCTCTGCGGACTGGTCATGTTCCTGCCGCACGGCTACGAGGGCCAGGGCCCGGAGCATTCCTCGGCGCGGCTGGAGCGGTTCATGCAGCTTTGCTCGGGCGCCAACATCCAGGTCTGCGTGCCCACCCTGCCCGCCCAGATGTTCCACATGCTTCGGCGTCAGATGCTGCGGCGCTTCCGCAAGCCGCTGATCGTGATGACACCCAAGTCGCTGTTGCGACACAAGCTGTCGACCTCCTCGCTCGACGATCTCGAGAACGGGCACTTCCAGCTGGTTATCGACGATCCGGCCGAACCGAACCCCAAGAAGGTCGAACGCATCGTCTTCTGCGCCGGCAAGGTCTACTTCGACCTGGCCAAGCAGCTTGAAGAAGACGCGGTCGACAATGTCGCCCTGGTTCGCGTCGAGCAGCTCTACCCCTTCCCGCGCGAAGAGGTACAGGAAATCATCGCGCGCTACAGCAAGGCCTCGGAAATCGTGTGGTGCCAGGAAGAGCCCATGAATCAGGGCGCATGGTTCCAGATCCGTCACCACCTTCAGGCCTGTATCCGCGATGGTCAGCAACTCGGCTACGTCGGCCGTCACGGGTCTTCTTCCCCGGCCGTCGGCTACTATCAAGTCCACCTCGAACAACAAAAGCGCCTGGTCGGCGAGGCGCTGACACCAGGCAAATTCACGGAGTAAGTAACCCATGAGCGTTGAAGTCAAAGTTCCCAACCTGCCCGAATCCGTTTCGGATGCCACCGTCGCCAAGTGGCACAAGAAACCCGGGGACGGGGTCGAGCGAGACGAGGTTCTAGTCGACCTGGAGACCGACAAGGTCGTGCTCGAGGTGCCGGCTCCTGCAGACGGCGTGCTCTCCGACATCAGCGCCGAAGAGGGCGAAACCGTTACCGAGGGCCAGCTGCTTGGCCAGATGGACGAAGGCGAAGCGCCGAGCAAGTCCGAAGAAGAGGATTCCGACAAGGAAGACGGCGGGGAAAAGGCACAGGACAAGGATCAGAAGGACGGCGACAAGGGCGACAAGTCCCGGAGCAAGGGAGACAAGGACACGAAAGAGTCCGGCAAGTCCAAGGGCTCGGACAAGGACCTCCCGCCCTCTGCACGCCGCCTGGTGGCGGAAAACGATCTGGACGCCGGCGAAATCGAGGGCAGCGGCCGCGGCGGCCGCATCACCAAGGGTGATGTGATCAGCCACATGGCCGGCGGCGCCACCGGCCCACGCCCGGAAGAACGCGTCAAGATGTCACGGCTTCGCTCGCGCATCGCCGAGCGCATGAAGGAGGCCCAGAACACCGCCGCCATCCTGACCTCGTTCAACGAGGTCGACCTCAAGGCGGTCATGGACATCCGAAGCCGTTACAAGGAAGACTTCCAGAACAAGCACGGCATCAAGCTCGGCTTCATGTCCTTCTTCGTCAAGGCCGCCTGCGAAGCGCTGCAAAAGCATCCGGTGGTCAACGCCTCGGTGGACGGCGACGAAATCATCTACCACGGCTACCAGGACATCGGCATTGCCGTGTCCACCGATCGCGGCCTGGTCGTGCCGGTCCTGCGTGATGCCCACCGCATGGGGCTGGCCGAAATCGAACAAGGCATTGCCGACTACGCCGAAAAGGCCAGGAAGGGCTCGATCCAGCTCGAGGACCTCCAGGGCGGCACCTTCACCATCACCAACGGCGGCGTGTTCGGCTCGCTGCTGTCGACGCCGCTGCTGAACATGCCGCAGTCGGCGATCCTGGGCATGCACACCATCAAGGAACGCCCTGTGGCCATCGACGGCGAAATCGTCATCCGCCCCATGATGTATATCGCCCTGTCCTACGACCACCGAATCATCGACGGCAAGGACGCCGTCCAGTTCCTGGTGGCCCTCAAGGAAGGTCTCGAAGACCCGGCGCGCATGCTGCTGGGGCTGTAAAAAAAACAATTATGTCCACAGATGAACACAGATAAACACAGATGGAAAAGATCGGCTACCAACTTGATCCCATCACGACTGTATCTCTCGTTGAGCTACTAAAAACCAATAATTCAGTAATTATTTAATAAAGTATTTGTCTTTTAAATCTGTGTTCATCTGTGGACCAATAAGCAGTTTCAAATTAAGGAATACAAATGGCTGACAAGGAATTCGATCTGATCGTTATCGGCGGCGGCCCCGGTGGGTATGTGGCCGCTATTCGTGCCGCGCAGCTCGACATGAAGGTGTTGCTGGTCGACGACCGGCAGAATGACGACGGCAAGCCCGCTCCGGGTGGCACCTGCCTGAACATCGGCTGCATTCCGTCAAAGGCCCTGCTGGATTCTTCCAAGCATTTCGCACATGTGCAGCACGACTACGCCGACCACGGCATCCAAATCGAGAAGGCCAGCATCGACGTCGGCAAGATGCTCGAACGCAAGGACGGCGTGGTCAAACAGCTCACCGGCGGGGTTACCCAGCTTTTGAAAGCCAACAAGGTCGAGTTCGTCAACGGACGCGGCAAGCTCCTGGCCGACCGTGAAGTGGAGCTTTCCCCGCACGATGGCGATGCCTATACCGTCAAGGGCAAGCAGGTTCTGCTCGCCGCCGGCTCGGTATCGTTTTCGATCCCCAATGTGGAAATCGACAACGAAACCATCGTCGACAATATCGGTGCACTGGAATTTCCTGAAGTCCCCGGGCGCCTGGGGGTCATCGGCGCCGGCGTCATCGGCCTGGAGATGGGCAGTGTCTGGTCGCGCCTGGGCAGCGACGTGATGCTGTTCGAGGCGATGGACGAATTCCTGCCTACCATCGACAAGGACATGTCGCGGGTTGCGGCGCGCGAGTTCAAGAAACAGGGCCTCGATATTCGACTCGGTACCAAGGTATCCGGCGCCGAAATCAAGGACGGAAAAATCACCGTCACCTACGAGGACAAGGACGGCGAGCAAAGCGAAAGCTTCGACAAACTGCTGGTCGCCGTCGGCCGCAAGGCTGCCACGGAAGGCCTGCTGGCCGACGATTCCGGCGTAAAGCTGACCGACCGCGGCCAGGTCGAGGTCGACGATCACTGCCGTACGGCCGTCGATGGCGTCTGGGCCATCGGCGACCTGGTGCGTGGCCCCATGCTCGCGCACAAGGCTTCCGAGGAAGGCATTGCCGTGGCCGAGACCATCGCCGGCGGCCACGGTCACTTCGGCCACGACACCGTGCCCTGGGTCATCTACACCGACCCGGAAATCGCCTGGGTCGGCAAGACCGAGAAGGAACTCAAGGAAGAAGGCGTCGAGTACCGCGCCGGCAACTTCCCGTTCGCCGCCACCGGCCGAGGGCTGGCCATGGGCGACGCGCCCGGCTCGGTCAAGGTCATCGCCGATGCTGAAACAGACCGCGTTCTGGGCGTGCAGATCGTCGGCCCCAACGCCTCCGAATTGATCGCCGAATGCGTGGTCACGATGGAGTTCGCGGGCTCATCCGAAGACCTGGCCCGCATCATCCATGCCCACCCGACCCTGTCGGAGGCCGTCCATGAAGCCGCGCTGGCGGTGGACAAGCGGGCGATTCACAAGGCCAACTGACACCGGGCACCTCGCTTGCAGGATGCAACCATGAGCAACGCAGTCCCAGACACTTTCAGGGCCTTCCGCATCAACGACGACGAGGACGGCTACCGGGCCGAGCTGGTCGAGCAGTCGATCGACGAGCAGGCGCAAGGCGATGTCGTCATCAAGGTCGCCTACTCCAGCGTCAACTACAAGGACGCGCTGGCCGGTACCGGCAAGGGCAAAATCCTGCGCAAGTTTCCACTCAACGGCGGCATCGACGCCGCTGGAACCGTGGTGCAGTCCGAATCCACCGATTTCTCCGAGGGCGACGAGGTCGTCATCACCGGCAGCGGGCTCTCGGAGACCCGGGACGGCGGCTACAGCGAATACCTGCGCGTGCCCTCGGACTGGCTGGTGCCACTGCCCAAAGGCCTCAGCCTGTATGAAGCCATGGTCCTGGGCACAGCAGGATTCACGGCCGCACTCGGGCTTTGGCGCATGGAAGCCAACGGTCAGGTGCCGACCATGGGCGCACTCGCGGTCACTGGCGCCAGCGGCGGTGTGGGCTCACTGGCAACCGACATCTACTCGGCCGCCGGATACGACGTTTCCGCCATCTCCGGCAAGGAAGACGAGTTCGACTGGCTGCACGAACTAGGCGCCAAGCAATGCATTTCACGGCACGAACTTTACTGGCCGGAGTCGCCCCTGGCATCGGCACAGTTCGCTGGCGCACTCGACAACGTGGGCGGGGACATGCTGTCGGGTCTAACGCGGGTGATCAAGCCCTGGGGCAATATCGCTTCCTGCGGGATGGCCGGTGGCATCGGGCTGAATACCACCGTCATGCCCTTCATCATCCGCGGCATCACGCTGCTCGGGATCAATTCAGCCGGTTGCCCCTACCCCATTCGCAAGGACTTGTGGGATCGCCTGGCTGGCAAGTGGCGCCCTCGCCACCTTGACAAGATTGCCGCGCCCACCGTCAGCCTCGATGACCTTTCCGGCGCCTTCGAACAGCTTCTCGCTGGTCGCGCCCGGGGGCGGATCATCGTCGAGGTAAACGGGTCCTGAGGCTGACCGGGGAGCGGACTCACATGCCCTCTTTCGGGTATGATGGTGCCGATTGAGCTTGAGCAATACAACAGTCAAGAAGGGATTCACATGGCCAAGATTCTGATCGTAGACGACTCCGAGACCCACTTGTACTCGCTGCAGAAAATGGTTGAAGGTGGCGGCCACGAAGTGATCACCGCCTCCAGCGGTGAAGAAGGCGTCGAACAAGCCAAGGCGCACATACCCGATGTCATTCTCATGGACATCGTCATGCCCGGCCTGAACGGTTTTCAGGCCACCCGCCGTATCGCCAAGGAAGAGTCGACTTCCAACGTCCCGATCATTTTCGTGACGACGAAGGATCAGGAAACCGACCGTATCTGGGGCATGCGCCAGGGTGCAGCCGCCTACATCACCAAGCCGGTCGACAAGAAGGAACTGCTCAAGGCGATTGACGGCGCACTCGGCGGCTGAGCATCGGCTCAACGTCAATAATGCGGCAGGAACAATGACGGCGTCCGTGACTGTCGGTGACCAGGTACCCGAAGCGACATTGACCGTCATGACGCCGGAAGGCCCTGCCGGCCGGTCGACCACTGTCCTGTTCGGCGCCGGCACGACAGTCCTGTTCGCGGTTCCGGGCGCTTTCACACCGACCTGCTCTGCCCGTCACCTGCCCGGCTTTGTCGAGCGCACCCCGGAAATCCGGAAAGCCGGCGCCGACCGCATCGTCTGCATGGCGGTCAATGACATATTCGTCATGGATGCCTGGGGCAAGTCGGTCGGCGTCGGTGAAGCCATGGTGATGGCCGCCGACGGCAATGGCGATTTCACGCGGGCGCTCGGTCTCGAAATGGATTCCACCGGATTCGGCATGGGCAAGCGCTCCCAGCGCTTCGCCATGATCATTACCGACGGCGTGATCAAGCACTTGATGGTCGAGGGTCCAGGCGAGTTCCGGGTTTCCAGCGCGGACAACGTTCTCGATAGGATGAGTGCCGGCGACTGACCCACGAGGCCGTTGCCTCAGCCGCCGTCACCCGGATAGCGAACCGGATTGACGCCCTGCGGCTCGATCCACCCGAGTTGGAATCCGACCCACAGCAGAATGACCAGCCCCAGTGACAGACTGACGCGCCAGGTCAGGCGCTTGACGGTCCGTTCACCTTCTCCTGAGTCCCTGACGAGAAAATAGAAGCTCGAGGCCAGCGTGTAGAGGATGACGATGAATGCGCCGATGATCAGGACTTTACTGAGCAATGCGAAGCTCCGGGACGAGTGTCCGGTGAATTATAATCCCCTCACGTCATGATCAGGTCCTCGTCTCCCCTCATCCGCTGGCTGCCCCACGTTGCGGCCGTGCTCGTGATCCTCATGTGCGCGCGCCTGGCGGTATGGCAGTTCGACCGTGCCGAGGAGAAGCGCGGCCTGCTTGATGCCTGGGAGCGAGCCGACGCCGTCACCCTTGAGGAGGCTGCCGGGCAGGCGGCCGTCTACGCCCGGGTTCGCGCGAGCGGGCGCTTCGATCCGGACAGACACATCCTGCTGGACAACCAGATCCGTGCAGGCCAAGCGGGCGTTCACGTTTTCACACCATTCCAGCCAGAAGGCACGGAACGGGCATGGCTGGTCAACAGAGGCTGGCATCCCCTGAAGAGTCGTCAATCCGCCCTTCCCGAGATCGAGACGCCATCGGAGTCGCTCGTGATCACCGGACGCATCGTCAATCCGCCACGCGTCGGACGGCAGCTGGGGGACGCCCGCCAGCCCGATTCCGACAACTGGCCCAACCTGGCCACCTATCTCGATCTCGAGCGCGTCGAAACGGCCCTGGGGGACGAGCTGGCCGACCGGGTCATCCTGCTTGAACCGGACCATCCGGCGCACCTGACCGGCGACGAATGGCGCCCGGTCAATTTCGGACCCGACCGTCACCGGGCTTATGCCTGGCAGTGGATCACGATGGCGGTCGTGGTGTTTTTCATCTGGGTCGCGCTGACCTGGCGTAGCTTCAGGAACCGCTGATCGATCATGAACAAACCCGTTGTTTTCGCCGTACTGGCACTATTTCTCGTTCCGATCGTCATTGCCGTGCTGCTCAACAGCCAGTGGCTGGACTGGCGGCCGGACAGCACCCGCAATCACGGGGAACTGCTCGAACCGGCCGTTCGGCTGCCCGAATTCGAGCTCACCACCAGCTCGGGCGAGACCGTCACGCGTGAGACGCTGGAAGGCCAGTGGCAGCTCCTGCACTACCGCGCCGCCGGCTGCAATGAGGCCTGCCTGGAAGATCTCTACTGGTTGCGCCAGATCAGGCGGGCACAGGACCGCCACCAGCCCGAAGTGGCCCTGATGTTCGTCACCCCCGGAAAGCTGGAGACCGACGTTCTCGACGAAATCCACGAACTGGCGGACGACTACCGGGTGTTTGCCGGCGAAGCCGGCGGTTCACTGTCCACCGCATTTCCCGATGCCGGCCTGGAGGCAATCAGCTACATCGTCGACCCCAGGGGACATATAATATTGCGTTACCCGCAGGATGCGGACTTCAATGGCATGCGCCGCGATCTTTCGCGCCTGCTTACCTGGACGCAGACCGGGCCCGAATAGCACCGAAGCCCTGGCACACCCACCATTCCCGACGAGCGCACATGACGGCAGCGACTGCATCAATCTGGCAGCGAACGCGGTTCTTTCTGGGCTTGTGCAAGCTCAAGGTCGTCGCGTTGATCGTCTTCACGGCCATCGTCGGCATGGCGCTGGCCGTCCCCGGCATGATTCCGCTCGACGCCCTCGTCTGGGGCACGCTCGGCATCGGCATGGCCGCGGCCTCGGCAGCGGCCATCAACCACCTTCTGGACGAACGCGCCGATCGGATCATGGCGCGTACCCGCAACCGCCCGCTACCCACGAATCAGCTCAATCGCCGCCAGGCCCTGATTTTCGCCCTGACGCTGGCGGCCGTGTCCATGCTGATCCTCGGCCTGCTGGTCAACCCGCTAACCGCGGTTCTGACTTTCGCCAGCCTGATCGGCTACGCCGTCATCTACACCGCCTGGCTCAAGCGGGCCACCCCGCAGAATATCGTGATTGGCGGTGCAGCCGGTGCGGCGCCACCGGTTCTGGGCTGGGTGGCCGTGACCGGCGAGATCCATGCCCATGCCCTGATCCTGTTCCTGATCATCTTCGTGTGGACACCGCCCCATTTCTGGGCGCTGGCCATTCACCGGCGCGAGGACTACGCTGCCGCCGACGTGCCCATGCTACCGGTCACCCACGGCGTCAAATTCACGCGATGGCAGATCCTGTTCTATACCATCATCCTGGTGCTGGTCACGTTATTGCCATGGCTGACCGGCATGAGCGGACTGGCCTATCTGGTCGGCGCCATTGTTCTCGACATCGGATTCCTGGGCTACGCCGTCGCCATCATGCGTTCGAATAACGAGCAGCTTCCCATGAGCATGTTCAACTATTCGGTCGTCTACCTGATGGTCCTGTTCGCCTTCCTCCTGATTGACCATTATCTGTTCAAGACTTCCGCGCAAGGACTTCTTCTGCAATGACCGACAACCGGAACGCCAACACGCCGCTGCACAGCCTCGAATCGCACGACAACTTCGTCGCGCGTCACATCGGTCCGGACCCGGACGAGATGAACCAGATGCTGGATACCGTCGGCAGCGAATCACTCGAAAGCCTGGTGCTGGAGACCATGCCGGGAAGCATCCGCAGCCAACGGCCACTGGACTTGCCGGCTGCCGAGAACGAAGAGCGTGTACTCGAACGCATCCGTGAAATGGCCTCGCACAACACGCTCGCCCATTCCATGATCGGGCTGGGCTACCACCCGACGCTGACTCCGCCGGTCATCCTGCGCAACGTCCTGGAGAACCCGGGCTGGTACACCGCCTACACGCCCTACCAGGCCGAGATTTCCCAGGGTCGGCTGGAAGGGATGCTCAACTTCCAGCAAATGATCATGGACCTGACCGGCATGGAACTGGCCAACGCATCGCTGCTGGATGAGGCAACCGCCGCTGCCGAGGCCATGGCCATGCTCAAGCGGGTCAACCGAAAGAACAAGAGCGACACCTTTCTGGTCGACGCCAATTGCCTGCCGCAGACCATCGACGTGGTCAGCAATCGCGGCCGGCACCTGGGTATCGACGTGCAAGTGTGCGACAACCTGACGGCGGCACTCTCCGACACGGACTGTTTCGGCGTGCTTATCCAGTATCCCGGCGCCAACGGGGCCGTCGAATCACTCGATGAAGTCGTCGCCGAAGCGCACGAACGCGGGGCCCAGGTCGCGGTCGCCACCGATCCGATGGCGCTGCTCATGCTCGAGTCGCCCGGAAAGGCCGGTGCCGACGTCGTGGTCGGCAGCGCCCAGCGCTTCGGCGTTCCGATGGCCTACGGCGGGCCGCACGCGGCCTTCTTCGCCACGCGCGAGGACTACCGCCGCAGCGTCCCCGGCCGCATCATCGGCGTATCGAAGGATCGCTACGGCAACCCCGCCCTGCGCATGGCGCTGCAGACCCGCGAGCAGCACATCCGCCGCGAGAAGGCCATGAGCAACATCTGCACCGCCCAGGCCCTGCTCGCGGTCATGGCCGGTTTTTACGCCGTCTGGCACGGGCCCGAAGGCCTGACCAGAATCGCGCGCCGAATCCACCGCCAGACCTGCATCCTGGCTCGCGGCATCGTCGAGGTCGGATTCGAGCTCGAAAGCGAGCAATTCTTCGACACCCTCTCCGTTCGCGTTGATGAGCCCGAACGCCAGGCCCTGCTCCACCGCGCCCAACAGGCCGGCATCAACCTGCGCGCCGACCGCCAGGGCTTCATCGGCATCAGTCTCAGCGAACAGACGCGCCGCCACCACCTGTCGAGCCTGCTGGGCATTTTCCGCGGCAACAAGGCCGACGATATCGCCACGCTCGACGAGCGACTCGACGCCGATTTCCAGGCCATTCCCGATGAGCTCAGGCGTCGTACGCCTTACCTGGAGCACGAGGTGTTCGGCCGCTACCACTCCGAGACCGAGATGCTGCGCTATCTCAAGCGCCTGGAGAATCGCGACCTGAGCCTGGCCCACGCCATGATCCCGCTGGGCTCGTGCACCATGAAGCTCAACGCCACCGCCGAGATGATACCCATCACCTGGCCGGAGTTCGCCGAGATCCATCCCTTCTGCCCCTGGGACCAGGCGCGCGGATATCACCAGCTCATCGCCGAACTCGAGGGCATGCTGCGCCAGATCACCGGGTTCGACGCCGTCTCGCTCCAGCCCAACGCGGGCTCGCAGGGCGAGTACGCCGGCCTGCTGGCCATCAAGGGCTGGCACGAGCACAACGGCAACAGTAATCGCGATGTCTGCCTGATTCCCTCCTCGGCGCACGGCACCAACCCGGCCAGCGCCCAGATGACGGGCATGGACATCGTCGTGGTGAAGTGTGACCGCCAGGGCAACATCGACCTCGATGATCTCGGCTACAAGATCGAGGCACACAAGGATCGCCTGGCCGCCCTGATGATCACCTATCCGTCCACGCACGGCGTTTTCGAAGAGGACGTCGTCACGATCTGTGAACAGGTCCGCAAGGCAGGAGGCCTGGTCTACCTCGACGGCGCCAATCTCAACGCCCTGGTCGGCTGGTCACGCGTGGCGCAGTACGCCGATGTCTGTCATCTCAACCTGCACAAGACCTTCTGCATTCCGCACGGCGGCGGCGGGCCGGGGATCGGCCCCATCGGCGTGCGCGAACACCTGATTCCCTTCCTGCCCGGCCACGGCAGTGGCCTGCTTGGACCGGAATTCGGCGCCAACCCAGCGGTAGCCGCTGCGCCCTGGGGCAGCGCCGGAATACTGCCGATTCCGTGGGTCTACATCCGCTTGATGGGCGGAGACGGCCTCCAGCGAGCCACCGAGGCGGCCATTCTCAATGCCAACTACATTGCCAAGCGGCTCGACGGCCATTACGACATTCTCTACACCGGTCGGAATGGACGCATCGCGCACGAGTGCATTGTCGATCTGCGCCCGTTCAAGGAAAGCGCCGGCATCACGGAGGAGGACGTGGCCAAGCGCATGATCGACTACGGTTTCCACGCCCCGACCATGTCCTGGCCGGTACCGGGTACGCTGATGATCGAGCCGACCGAGAGCGAATCGAAGGCCGAGCTGGATCGATTCATTCAGACCATGATCGCCATCCGGCGCGAGATCGAGCGCGTGGCCAGCGGTGAATGGGAGGCCGAGGACAATCCACTCAAGAACGCGCCGCACACGATCGAGGAACTGGGCTCGGACCAATGGGACCATGCCTACAGCCGTCAGGACGCCGGCTGGCCAGTTAAGGAGCTGCGCCTGGGCAAGTTCTTCGCTCCCGTCGGACGCGTCGACAACGTCTTCGGCGACCGCAACCTGGTCTGCTCCTGCCCGCCGATGGAGGACTGGCTGGAAGCTGGTTGAGAGTGTGGTCAGGGGCCGGGTTTTGACGGCCGTGGGCCTGCTTCGGTTCGACGCGGTGGCGAGGCCCTCAGCAGGCCCACGGCCGCCAAAACCCGGCGCGGCTTAGTTGGGTTGGTAACGCCAATAGAGCGTTTGTCCCGGCTGGGTGATATCCGCTGAAGGCCTCGCCACCGCGTCGAACTGAAGCGGATGTCGCCCGGCCGGGACAAACGCGGTCCCGACCGAAGCCAACCTCTAGCTACACAGAGCGCTTGCGCCGGGCCGGTGATATTCGCTGAAGGCCTCGCCACCGCGTCGAACTGAAGCGAATGTCGCCGGCTCGGCGCAAGAGCGGTTCCGACCGAAGCCCACCTCAAACTGAATAGAAAGCGCGCGCCCCGCGAACGGGGCGCACATGATCATCCGGAATAGACCCTTATTGCGTCTTTACGGGCGGCTCGGGCCGCTCCGGGAAGGTCGGCGGATCGGCTTCGATCTGCTTCATCACTTCCTCAATGGCGCGCTCGAGCTGCGGGTCCTCGCCGGCAATCACGCTGGCGGGGTCGTTGTCGACCTCGATGTCGGGTTCGACCCCCTCGCCTTCAATCACCCATTCCCCCTCGGTGTTGAGGAATCCGAATTCGGGTACGTTGACCGAGCCGCCGTCGATCACCGGTCCGTGGCTGGTGATACCGATCACCCCGCCCCAGGACTTCTTGCCGATCAGCGGCCCGAGACCGGCATTGCGGAACTGCCACGGAAAGATGTCGCCGTCGGAGGCCGAGTTCTCGTCGAGAATCGCCGCCATGTGGCCGTTGAAAGCCTGGTTCGGATAGGTCGAGACATTCGGCTGGGTGCGCGAATAACCCAGAGAGAGCGGCTTGCGCGACAGACGCTCGATGAGCATCTGCGAGACGTTGCCGCCGCCGTTCGAGCGAACGTCGATGACCAGGCCTTCCTTGCGGATCTGGCCATAGAACCACTTGATGAACTCGCGAATACCGTTCGGCCCCATGTCGGGTACGTGCAGGTAGCCGACGCGACCGTCCGTGGCCTCGGTGACCCGGCGATGATTGTCGAGCACCCAGGCAAGGTAGAACAGGTCGCTTTCGCTGCCGATCGGTTCGACCAGAACCTCGCGCTTGTCCCCGCCGGATGCACTCGAAGAGACGGTCAGCGCGAGCGCCTGGCCGCTCGGCAACGTCAGGCGACGGAAGATGTTGTCTTCCGCGGTCAGCGCCTGCCCGTTGATGGCCAGGATGTAATCGCCTTCGGCGACATCCGCGCCGGCCCGGGTCAGCGGCGAGCGGTAGCGCGGCTCGTCGTTCTGTCCCTCGAGAATGCGGGCAACGCGATAGCGATCGTTGTCGATCTCGAAGCGCGCCCCCAGCAGGGCGACGGACGGCCGCTCCGGCAAGCGCTCATCGCCGCCGGCGACATAGGCGTGCGAAACATTGAGCTCGGCGATCATCTCGCCCATCAGGTAATTGAGATCGCTGCGATGGGCGACGTGTTCGAGCAGCGGGCGATAGCGATCGCGCAGGCCTTCCCAGTCGTAGCCGTGCATGTTGGCTACGTAGAAGTGATCCCGGAAGCGGCGCCAGACCTCGTCGAAGATGGTCTCCCACTCGGCGGTTGGATCGATACGCGCCTGCATGCCGGACGTGGCCACATCCTCGCTCTCACCGCCTTCCTTGGCAATGGGATAGACCTTCCAGCTGCTGCCGCTGCGAACCAGCATCTGCTTGGCATTCATGCTGGGGTCGGCGTCGGCGATATTGGTGGCAAAATCGACCACCTTCTTGTCTTCGAACTTGAACAGCTTCAGCCGCGGTGGATCGGCAGGCCCGCGACCGTAGTAGAACGCGTCGCTTTCACCGAACAGGATGCCGTTCTCGGCGACGGTCAGCGCCATGTAGTTTCCGGGATCGACGGGAACGCGGATCACCCGGTCGGCCAGCCCCTCGAAATCGATCTTGGTGCTGGGCTCGGTATCGCCATTCTTGCCGTTTCCGTTCTCGTCTTCCTCGCCGTTGCCGTTCTTGTCGTCGGCCTTCATGCCGGTCTCTTCGGCGTCCTCCGGCGCGAAGGGATTCTCGGCCGAAGCATCGAGGATGAAGGCATAGATGCCGGTGGTGCGGTTGGTGGCGTAATTCCACTCGCGGCCGGAAATCTGCGGGGAGAATTCCCTGTCGGCCAGGTAGTAGAGATAGTCCCCGTCAGGAGAAAAGTCCGGCTCGGCTTCAGAGAATAGCCCCTCGGTAAGGCGTCGCGTCTCCTTTTCGGCCACGGAGTAGAGGTGCAGCGCGCGCAGCCCCGACTCCTCGGTCAGGCTGAAGGCCAGCCATTGTCCGTCGGGAGACCAGGCGTAGTCGCGGTTACGCCAGCCTTCGTCACGCGCCACGCGCTCGAGTTCACCATCCCCGTCAGCACGCACCACATAGATATAGCCTTCCTTGTCCGACACGGCGATACGCGCCCCGTCCGGCGAGAAGCGCGGGTCGTAGAAGCGCGTTTCGTTGTCCGAGGTCAGGGCGCGCGGCGCTTCACTTCCGTCAGCGGGCACGAGGTAAAGTTCTTCCTCGCCGCCGGCGTCGGAGACGAAGACGATACTCTCGCCATCCGGGGACCAGTCCGCCTCGCGGTCGTGGGCGGTGGAACGACCGGTCAGGTTGCGGGCCACGCCCTCGCCCACCGGGACGTTGAACAGATTACCGCGAGCTTCGAACAACACCCGCTTGCCCGTCGGGCTCAGCCGCGCGCTGTGGATTTGCTCCGAGACATCGACCACGCGCTCGCGGCGATTGATGCCGTCGTCCGGGACGGTGATCTCGATCCCGGTATCGCTGCCGTCGCGGGTGTCGAAAACCCGCAGGCGGCCGCCAAGCTCATAGACGATCCGGCCTTCGGAGCCGGCGCTGGCCCAGCGGACGTCGAATTCGTCATGGGTCGTGAGCTGTTCGGTCGCTCCACTGTCCGGGTCGACCCGGTACAGATCCAGCGTGCCGTCACGGTCTGATACGAAATAGCCCTGCCCGTCGATCCACATCGGATCGCGCTCGGTGCGTTCATGATCGGTGATCTGGCGCGCCTCCCCGGACTCCAGATCGAACAGCCAAAGATCCTGTGCCCAGCCGCCCTCATAGCGCTTCCAGGTGCGAAAATCTCGGAATAACGGTGAATAGAAGACGTGCTCACCGTCATCGGTGAACGTCCCGGCACCGGATACCGGCATTGGCAGAGCCTCGGGCAGGCCGCCGCGGCGCGCAACCGTGAAGAGTCCCGCCGTCGACGAGCCCCAGGCATCACGGTAGGAGCGGAACAGCACCGACTCGCTGTCCGGCGTCCAGCCGTAGACCTGGTTGTCGTAACCCCAGCGCGCCGGCAGTGGCCCCGAGGCCGGGTACCAGGTCAGCTGCTCGGGTTCGCTGCCCGATGATGACATTACGTAGACCTGCTCGTCACCGCCATACTGCCCGGTAAAAGCGATCCAGCGCCCGTCGGGCGAGAATTTTGGAAAGAGTTCGAGGCCGGGGTGCGCCGTCAAGCGCCAGGCCGCACCGCCGTCGATCGGCGCCGACCAAAGGTCGCCCCCGTAGCTGAAGACGACGCGCTCGCCGTGAATGTCCGGGAATCTGAGCAGCTGAGTATCGGCCATGGAAGCTGCGGCGAAAAACGCCAGTGAAAGACCGGCCAGACACTTTGATAGCAACGGGTTTCGAATCATGAGCACGAACCATCTCCAGAGTGACGTTGGTCGAGATAGTACTACAGCGCTCTTCAAGGCCGAGCGTGACAAAAGTAACGGGTGGCTCCGTCTGGCTACATCAAGCGGTGAAACAATCACCCTCATGCGGTATGCTCCGTTCGGCGCCGAAACAAAACGTGCCGGAGGCGTCTTCGATGCCAACCGGCGCGGGAATCGGAAAACGAAAATCTGACAGCCGAGAAAACACTTGCGCGACCGCTACTCATCGATATCCCGCCCCTCCACCGGTCTTACACGATTTACCACCTGGGTTGTTGTGTCGACCCTTCTTCTCGCAGCCGGCGTATTCGCTGCCGAGGACGAACGCCAGTGGGTACGCCTGCATCCTGACGCTGCAGACAGCCTTCAGGCGTCGAGGGCTGCGGATGAATCCCTGTCCGACTACGGCAGTTTTCAGTGGGGGCAACTCGGACAGGATCAGATTGAACAACTGCGTGACGAGGGCCAGCGCGTCGTCGTCGAAGAAAACCCTTTCGAGCTGGCGCTCGGCGGCCGGCGTTTCGATCCGGCGCAGGCCAGATCTGTCGCTGACAGCCGAAAAATCGATGCTCGAGGCGATTTCTACCTGATTCAATTCAAGGGGCCGATCCGAAAGGGCTGGCTACGCTCCCTGCGTGCCCGGGACATCGAGCTGGTCCAGCCCCTGCATCCTTTCAGTTACATCGTCTGGTCCGCAGCAGAACCGATGAATGCCGCGAGATCCATGCCAGGCGTTCGCTGGAACGGCCCCATGCAGACCGACTGGAAACTGCCGCCCGGACGCCGGATTTCAAAGCCCGGCAAACGGCCGACGATGGCCGTGGCCAGCACCCATGCCGACACGCCAACCCTCCGGGCCAGGCTGATGGAATTCGGAAAGGTTCGCGGCATAACTCCGCTCGACCGCCATCTGGATATCGTTCACATGGAAGCCGACGGCCGTGATTACCCCGATATCGCCGCGATTCCGGGAATCCTCACCGTCCAGCAGATCCCACAGGAGACTGCGCCACGCGGGGAGATGAGCAACCAGTCCATCGTCGCGGGCGAGACAGACAACATCCAGCCCGGCTACCAGGCATGGTTGAACGACACGGGCTACGACGGCAGCGGCATTGTCGTCGGTGTGGTCGACGGCCCGGTGCTGACATCCCACCAGGATCTTGATGGCCGCATAACGGCCTGTACCGGCACAAATGGCAGCTGTAGCGGCTCGGACAGTAACGCGCACGGCACCCACGTCGCCGGCGCCATCGCGGGGACCGGTGCTTCGGGAACGGTCGATGCCAGCGGCTTTCTGCGCGGCCAGGGCGTCGCACCCGGCGCGAAGATCGTCACGCAGGTCTATCAACCATTCCTCGACACCAGCTATCCCGGAGCGATGACGCCCGACGGCATGCTCAGGATTTATCAGGATTCGGTCCGCAGCGGTGCGCTGCTGACCAACAACTCATGGGGCCCCACGGGTTCCCCGCAGGGTTACGACATTCCCACCCGCCAGGTCGACATGATCACCCGTGATGCCGATCCGGATACAGCCGGCAATCAGCCATTGCTGCCGGTCTGGTCGATCATGAATGGTTATGGTGACAGTAGCGGTGCCTGCGCTCCCAGTTCGCTGGGGGCACCCGACGAGGCCAAGAACCTCTTCGCCGTGGGTTCGACCTGGCTGCACAACAACAGCGGCAGCCAGCCGACGGATATCTTCGGCATTTCCGCCAATTCCGGCCACGGCCCGGCCTGCGACGGCCGGCGCGTTCCGCACATCGTTGCACCGGGCTGCTCGACCGACAGTACCAGCCGGAACAACAGCGGGAATCCTACTTACGAACTCATGTGTGGCACATCCATGGCCTCGCCGGTGGTCAGCGGGGCGATTGCGGTCTGGGCCCAGAAGTACTTCGACCAAACCGGCACGTATCCTTCGCCCGCGTTGATCAAGGCCGTATTTACCGCCTCGGCCCGCGATCTCGCCGGCGAAACCAATGCCGACGGCCAAACCATGGATCACCGGCCCGACCGCTTCCAGGGCTACGGCCGGCTCGATCTCGATTCGGTCATGAATGACGACTCACCGGTTCTTCTATACGACCAGAAAACCGTCCTCGACGACTCGGGCCAGCATTGGTCGCTGGAGTTTCAGGCCAGCGACGCAGGCAACCCCGTCCGCGTCATGCTCGCCTGGACCGACGCACCCGGCCACGGTCTGGGGGGTGAGACACCGGCATGGGTCAACAACCTGGACCTGAGTATCGATGCCGGGGGCTACACCTACCTCGGTAACGTTATCGGCGCCGACGGCTCGTCCGAAGCGGGCGGAACCGCTGATGAGAAGAACAATCTCGAAGGCCTCTACCTGCCCCCTGAACAACAAGGCCCCGTCATGACCGCCAAGATCGTGGCCAGCGAGTTGGCGGGCGATGCCCTCAATCCATATGACCCCGGAACCGCAAAGCAGGATTTCGCGCTGGTCTGCCACAATTGCCGGACCTACACGGTCGACGCCGAACCCGGTGTGCTCGAAGCCTGCATCCCGCCAGAGGGCGCAACGAATCAGTACGACGTCACGGTCGCACTGGCGTCGATCGGCGATTACAGCGGAGACGTGAACCTGGATACTTCCGGTGAGGCTGGCGGCGTCAACTGGACGCTTGATCCTGACTCGGTAACCCTGCCAGGCTCATCGACCTGGACTTTCACCGTTGACGATTCGGCGATGCCGGGAGAATCGACCGTTTTTGTCGAAGGCGACGACGACCAGCTGCAGAATTCGGACAGATTGGTGCTGGATCTCGACGCCGATCTCGCGGCGCCGTCAATGCCCAGCCCGGCCGACGGAACCGAGCTCGATGAGGTTCGGCCGACATTCAGCTGGGGCACCCTCCCCGATGTCGGAACGTACGAAATCCAGATCGCGAACGACAGCGCCTTCGGAGATATCCTTTTCGACGAGCGCATTGAAGGCCCTTCGTATACCCCTACCAGCGATCTGGAGAAGTGGTCCAGCTATTACTGGCGGGTAAGGGGAGTCAACAACTGCGGAGGTGGCGCCTGGAGCGAGACTTTCAGCCTGAGTATCGGCGGAGTCTTCGCAGACCGCTTCGAGGCCTCTGACTGAGGCGCCGGCAACCGGTACTTACTCGTCTCCCTCCTCATCCTCATCCGGCGACTCTTCGTCAGTCGCGGCCACCCGGGCCATGCCGATCAGCTGTTCGTCCTCGCCCAGTCGAATCAGGGTAACGCCCTGGGTGTTGCGGCTCATGCGCGAAATTTCGGTGACCGAAGTCCGGACCAGGGTGCCCGCGTTGGAAGTGAGCATCACGTCGTCTTCGTCGGCCACGGCCAGCGCAGCCACCAGCGGGCCATTGCGACCTTCTGTCTGGATACCGATCACGCCCTGCCCGCCACGCTTGTGGACCGGGAATTCGTCCAGCGGCGTGCGCTTTCCGTAGCCGTTGGCAGTGCCCAGCAGCACGTCGGCATCCCCGGCCACCAACATGGAAACGACTTCCTGTTCGTCCTGAAGTCGAATTCCCAGTACGCCGCGTGTCTGGCGGCCCATCGCTCGCGCGTCGGTCTCGTGGAATCGCACGGTCTTGCCCGAAGACGAGAACAGCAGGATGTCGCACGAGCCGTCGGTAAAGGCCACGTCGACAAGCTCGTCGCCTTCCTCTAGCAGAACCGCCCAGATACCGTTCGATCGGATGTTGGCGAAGTCCGAAAGCGGCGTCTTCTTGACGCGGCCGCCGCGGGTGGCGAAGAACACGAACCAGTCGTCGGGGAACTCGCGCGTGGGCAGTACGGCGTTGATGCGTTCATCTTCGTCAAGCGGCAACAGGTTGACCATCGGCCGCCCACGGCTGTTGTGGCCGGCCTGCGGTAGCTGATAGACCTTGGTCTTGTACACCTTGCCGGCACTCGTGAACACCAGCAGCGTGTCATGGGTATTGGTGACCCAGAACCGTTCGACGAAGTCCTCGTCCTTCGTCTTTGCAGCCGAGCGGCCACGGCCGCCTCGCTTCTGGGCGCGATAGCGGTCCAGCGGCTGGTACTTGGCATAGCCGGCATGGGAGAGCGTGACCACCACGTCTTCCGGGGTGATCAGATCTTCCATGGTGAGATCGAGGTGATCATGCATGATCTCCGAACGTCGCACGTCGTCGAACTGGTCGCGCAGGGCCACCAGCTCGTCGCGGATGACCTCCATCAGCGCGTCGGGTTCGGACAGGATGCGCATCAGCTCCCGGATGGTTTCCAGGATGCCCTCGTACTCTTCGGAGAGCTTGTCCTGCTCCAGTCCGGTGAGCTTCTGCAGGCGCAAATCGAGAATCGCCTGGGCCTGATTCGGCGAGAGCTGGTACCCCCCCTCGCCCAAACCGTACTCGGGGAGCAGATCCTCGGGGCGCGAAAGCTCGGCCCCGGCCTGCCCCAGCAGGGATTCGACCAGACCGGCATCCCAACGCCTGGCCTGCAGCGCCTCGCGCGCATCGGCGGGGGTCTTGGAGCCCTTGATCAGCGCGATGACTTCATCGAGATTGGCAATCGCGACGGTCAGCCCTTCCAGGATATGAGCGCGCTCGCGCGACTTTCTGAGTTCGTAAAGGCTGCGGCGGGTAACCACTTCGCGGCGGTGCGCGAGGAAGGCGGACAGAATCTGCCGGATATTGAGCAGCTTCGGCTGGCCGTCGACCAGTGCGACCATGTTGATGCCGAATACCGACTGCAGCTGGGTGAGCTGGAACAGGTTGTTCAGCACCACTTCGGCCACTTCGCCACGCTTGAGCTCGATGACCATGCGCATGCCGTCCTTGTCCGACTCGTCACGCAGTCCCGAAATACCTTCGACGCGCTTGTCCTTGACCAGTTCGGCAATTTTTTCGAGCAACCGGGCCTTGTTGACCATGTAGGGCAGCTCGGTGACGACGATGCGGGTCCTGCCGCTGTCCTCGTCGGTCTCGATTTCGGTGCGCGCGCGCATGTAGATTCGTCCGCGCCCGGTGCGGTAGGCCTCGTCGATCCCGGCCGCGCCGTTGATGATGGCCGCGGTCGGAAAATCGGGCCCCGGCAAGTGCTCCATGATCTCGTCGATTCCCATGTCCGGATCCCGAATCATGGCCAGCAATGCGCTGATGACCTCGCCAAGGTTATGCGGCGGGATGTTGGTGGCCATGCCCACCGCAATACCGGAGGCGCCGTTGACCAGCAGATTGGGCACTCGCGCCGGCAGGACGGTCGGCTCATGTTCCGACTCGTCGTAGTTGGGAATGAAGTTGACCGTTTCCTTGCCGATATCGGCCAGCATCTGGTGCGCGATCTTGGCCATGCGCACCTCGGTGTAACGCATGGCTGCTGCCGAGTCGCCGTCGATCGAGCCGAAGTTGCCCTGACCGTCGACCAGCATGTAGCGCATTGAAAACGGCTGGGCCATCCGCACGATGGTGTCGTAGACGGCACTGTCGCCGTGAGGGTGGTACTTACCGATGACGTCACCGACCACACGGGCCGATTTCTTGTAGGGTTTGTTGAAGTCGTTGCCCAGCTCGTGCATCGCGAACAGCACGCGCCGGTGAACCGGCTTGAGGCCATCTCGAACGTCCGGAAGCGCCCGGCCCACGATCACGCTCATGGCGTAATCGAGGTAGGACTGGCGCATTTCGTCTTCCAGGTTCACCTGGAGCACTTCGCGTGCCATTTCCGCCATCTACGGTAACCCCGTAACTACTTAAAGTTATTTTGGTAAGTGTCTGAAAATAAAGCTTTTCAGAGGAGCTCTTCCGAACAGCTGAAGGCGTCGCCCGGATAAGCACAACAAACCGCGAATATTACCACAGACGGCTGATTTCAGGGGCTTTCCGAGTCCGGCAAATTAGAAAAGTCGTAAGGCGGAAAATGCGCGCCATCCTGGGTCACGATGCAGTCGACGAGCTCGCCCGGGGTGATGTCGAATACGGGGTTCCAGGCTTCGAATCCGGCCGGCGCTCGTTCGATCCCGGCGGCACGCCATATCTCGGCCGGATCGCGCTGCTCGATAGCGATCTCCGCTCCGGATCCCAGGTGAGGATCGACGGTTGAAGAAGGCGCCACAACCATCATCCTGACGCCGTAATGGCGAGCGAGAACGGCCAGCATGCTGGTGCCGACCTTGTTGGCCACGTCGCCGTTGGCGGTAATGCGGTCCGCGCCGGTGATGACCCAGTCAATCGCACCCGAGGCCATCAGCGACGCCGCGGCGCCTTCGACAATGACCTGGAAAGGAATGCCCTGCCGAGCCAGTTCCCAGGCGGTCAACCTCGACCCCTGGAACCATGGCCGCGTCTCGTCGGCGTAGATTCGAGCCACGCATTCCTGCCGCCAGCCTTCGACGATCACGCCCAGCGCAGTCCCGATACCGCCGGTTGCCAACGAGCCCGTGTTGCAGTGCGTCAGCACGCCCGACCCGGAATCGATCAGGGCCGCCCCTGCCCGGGCCATGGTTCGATTCGCATCGATATCTTCCTGGTGGATCCGGCGCGCCTCGGCCAGGAGTTGTTCCGGATCAAGCTCACCGATGCGATCGGCGCATCGGCGCATGCGGGCCAGGGCCCAACTCAGATTGACGGCGGTGGGCCGGGCACGCTCGAGCCGCTCGAGATCCTCGTACCAGAGTGGGTAGTCGCCGCCACGGTGACGTGCCGCCATCACGGCCCCGTAGGCCGCCGTGATGCCGATTGCCGGAGCGCCACGCACGACGAGATCACGAATGGCCGCGGCAGCCTCGTCCGCGGTCTCGATCTCAAGCCAGTGCTCTCGCGCCGGCAGCAGGCGCTGATCGAGCAGCCTCAGGCCGTCGTCTTCGAACGCAATAGCCTGGAAACCGTCATGTCCATCCACCTTGTGCATCCGTTCCGTCGCTGACAATCGTTGTGCAAAACCGTATTATGAATGATTGCGCAACCCATGGATGAACGACTTCAGATGCGAACTTTCCTAGCCCTGCTGCTGCTCGCGAGCCTGCCCCTGGCCGCGCAGGAATCCGAACAGAACACCGATACCCGGACCGATTCCACAACAACGGAGAACCCGAACGTGATCCTGCATACAAACCTCGGCGCCATCACCGTCGAATTATTCGAAGAACAGGCGCCGAAGTCCACGGCCAATTTCCTTCGCTACGCGCGAGACGGCCATTACGACGGCACCATATTTCACCGTGTGATCAACAACTTCATGATCCAGGGCGGCGGTTTCGACACCGACTTTGAACAGAAGCCCACCAGCGATCCGATCGAGAACGAGGCCGACAACGGCCTGAAGAACGAGCGCGGCACCCTGGCGATGGCACGTACCAACGACCCCCATTCGGCCACCAGCCAGTTCTTCATCAACGTGGTCGACAATGACTTCCTCAATCATCGAAACAAGGCTTCCGGACAAACCTGGGGCTACGCCGTGTTCGGTCGGGTAGTCGAAGGGATGGACATCGTCGACGAAATTCGAGCCCTGGAGACGGGCACCCAGGGCATGCACCGCGACGTGCCGGTCGAGCCGGTCATCATCGAAAAGGTCGAGCTTTCTGAGTAAAGCGGCAACAACCTACCTGATCGCCGACCTGCACCTGCAGGAGGAGCGCCCGGAAACAACGCGCCTGTTCCTCGATTTTGTCGACGGACCGGCGCGGGAAGCCGCGGCGCTCTATATCATCGGGGATCTGTTCGAGGTCTGGATCGGCGACGACGCGCCCGGCGAACTCGGTCGCCGGGTCGCTCGCCACCTGGCCAAACTGGCCGAAAGCGGGACTGAACTGTTTTTCATTTGCGGCAATCGTGATTTCCTCGTCGGTGAACGCTACTGCCGACAGGCCGGCATGAAACGCCTCGACGAGCCGGAGTTTCTCTCTCAGGCCGATACGCCGATCATGCTGTTGCACGGCGACACGCTTTGCACGGACGATTACACCTACCAGAAATTCCGGCGCAAGGCGCGGGATCCCCGCTGGCAACAACGCATCCTCTCCAAGCCGGCGTGGATGCGAAGACTGATGGCGAGACTGGCGCGCTGGAAAAGTCGGCGGCACACCGGCAATACCGAGGTGAGCATCATGGACGTCAACTCAAGCGCCGTGGAGACAGCCTTTCGCGAGCACGGTGTGCGCCGCATGATTCACGGTCATACGCATCGGCCGGCGATTCACGATATCTCGATCGACCAGCGTCACTGCCAGCGAATCGTACTGGGCGACTGGCACGAGACCGGAAGCGTGGTGCGGGTGGATTCCGGACTGACCATGCTGACGGTCGCCCGCGACGACAGGGGCAATGCCGAGCTCAGACTGCAGGAAACGGCGGCACCTCTGAGCTGATGGGTTGGAATTTCTAAAGCAGTGATTCAAGCCGGCGCGCTGCCGCCATACCGCTGATCCAGGCACCCTCGATCCGCTCACCGGCGCACCAGTCGCCGGCAAGCACCAGCTTGCGAGCGTCATCGGCCAGGATCGGCCCCTCCAGCGGCTTGCGCGCCATGGCATAACGCCAGCGGTGCGCAGCGCACACGCGGGCGTTCTGCTTCAGGCCGGGATCGAGGTCACCCATGGCGGCAAACAATTCCTGCGCGACTTCTTCGGGTGCGGCCTCAAGGTTTTCTCTGGACCACGCCCCGCTGGCATGGCCAACCCAGGCGGAAGGCTTGCCGTTGCCCGGTTTGCTGTCATTGCGCGCAACCCAGGACAGCGGGCCATCATTGACGAATGCGGCGTCGAAAGCCACGGCCGGAGCCACGTCGAATCCCACCATCACGGCCCAGCAAGGCAACATCTCGATCGAATCGAGCTGCCGGTGTAGCGCATGCCCCGTACCCAGCAACTCGCAGGCCTGTGCCGGAGGCGCCGTCAGCAGGATGGCACGGCCTTCCAGTGTTTTGTCATCGGCGGAACTAATCCGCCATGCCTGGCCGTCAAATTCAATCGATTCCACGCGCCAGCGCCAACGACAATCAAGCCCGCTTGCGAGGCGGCGCAATACGGCATTCATGCCGCCGTCACCCACCCAACGCTGGGCCGGCGCGCGCCCGGCATTCCGGGGTCGCTCCCCGAACACTTCCAGCCGCGGCCGCCACGCTGCAAGAAGACCAGCACCCGCCCAGGCCTCGACCTGGCGGGAGAACGCCTCGCTGCGTGCCGTCAGATACTGTGCGCCATGGTCGAACGTGAATACCTCCTCCCGCCGGCTGGCACTGCGACCACCGGGGCCGCGGGACTTCTCGACCACGGCAACTGAACGGCCGGCGGAAGCAAGCCTCGCCGCGGCCGTAAGCCCGCTCCAGCCGGCCCCGATAACGATTACATCGATCATTGAGCCTGCTCAGTGCGGCTCAAGCGAGAGGTTTCGAAGCCCTGTCGTTGCGCCTCGGCGACCAGGCGATTGAAAACGTCATCCGACAATTCCGGCTGTCGCGCCAATATCCAGAGAAATTCCCGGTCATCGCTGCCAACCAGCGCGTAACGGTACTGCTCGTCCAGTGCCATGACCCGGTACTCACCCCAGACGAAAGGTAGCCAGGACAGCCAGCGCGGCGCAAATCGCACTTCGAGTGCCGCTTCACGGCCATCGGAACGGTCTCGTCGCGCGACGCCTTCGGCCTCGCTCCAGCCTCCATCGGCCCGGCGGCAGCGATTGGTGACGCTGACCCGGCCAGCATCGAGCAATGCATACTCGGCCGTCACCTCGCCCGCGCACTGCTCCTGGAAGCGGTTGGGCAGCCGCGCAATCTCGTACCAGCGCCCCTGGTAGCGGTCGAGATCGATCGAGTCGACCAGATCAAGGGGTTCACGCGCCATGACGGGGGAGCTTAGCGCCAGGCCGATCAGAACCAGGGCCATACCACTTCCGGCCCTGGCCGCAAATCCGATTAGTGGGTATTTCATGCCGTTTATTCACTTGCAGATTGTATCGTCATGATAAGCCTGCCATGTAAACGTAGCCTGTGCGAGCGCCCGAAATGCTGGTAGACTCGGCGATTCAGTGACCTGAAATCCTTGAATCAAAGGGGGTGACGATGGAGTGAGACTCTATGAAGCACCCAACCCCTCATCGCTGCCGCTATCATTCGCAGCGTTCGACTCACTGGTACTGTGAGCCCTGCCGCCTGCCGCTGTGCACCGCCTGTAAGCCCTACGCCGAGCAACTGCCCATCGAGGTCGACTGCCCGATTTGCAGGCAGGCCATGCAGGAACAAGTTGCCGATAGCGATCCAGCAGACGCTGTCCAGACTCCATTGAAGAACGCGACCTCCCCGCCGGCTCTGGTCATTGCCGTCCTTGCAGCCGTAACCGCCGCACTCGGCTTTGGCTCCATAACGGGGTTTCTCATGAGTGTTCCTGTGGGCGCCGCGTTGCTCTACATGATGATCACGCTGGCGCGCAGAGCCGGAGAAGGTCTGCCGCATCCTCCCGCGGCCAGCGATCTTTTTGAAATCGACCAGGTCGAGTACAGCCTGCGCCTGCTCACGTTCGGACTGCCCTTCATTGCACTGCTCCTGGTCACGATGGCGGCCACTTCGACAGCGCTGGCCACACTCGCCTGGCTGGTAGCCGCTGCAATTGTGCCCGCAGCACTGATAACGGCGATCGTTTTCGAATCGCCTCGGGCGGCGCTTGATCCGGCTTCGATCAGCCACGTTGGCGGAATCACGAAAAAACAGGTGGCGGTACTCTCACTGCTTTCGATCGGTGCCGTGCTCGCCGGCGCCGGTCTCTTGACCCTGACGGGCGGCGGGGTCGCGGTTGTCCGGGGATTGCTCGCGTTCACGGCCTGCCTGCTCGCCCTGGGCCTGAGTAGCCGGCTGGGCATGATTGCACGCAGCCATCGTCGCAGGCTCGAGTACCCTGCCGGCGTCGCGCCCATCGATCGCCCGCGCCGCCCCGAGCCCTCCCTGTACGAGCCTGCCTTGCTGGCTGCCGATGCCGAAGTTCTCCTGCAGGAAAAGCACTCGCATGAGGCAAGGCAATTACTGGGTAAGGCGCTGACACGCTATCCGGACAATCCCGCGCTCAATGCGCTGTTCGACAGGCTGGTCCGGGAGACGGCACGGCCAGGTGAGTACCGCAATCATCTCGAGCGTCGCATGCAGCGCCTTATCCGCGACGGTCAGGTTGCCGCTGCAACCGAATTGTGGCAGCGCAACAGCCCGGGCCTCGACAACTGGATACCTCGCCTGAGCGAGACCCGCTACCGCCTTGCGCTGGAACTCGATGAACTCGGCGACCACCAGATGGCGTGCCGGCTCTTGCTGAGCCTGCCGCCGGAAGACAGAAAGTTCTCCCATATTGCCGAGGCCTGGATGGAAGCGGCCCGCATCATGGAAGAGCGGCTCGACGATCCGCAGAGGGCACGGGAGTTACGCAAGGTCGTTCAGCAGCGTTTTCCGGAGCGCGCCAAGCGATGGCTTTCACAGCGGCAGCCCGTCAAACGGCCGAAAAGCGAGAAACGACAGCCGGTGGCTTCCCCCCAGGTCATCGCGCAGGGTTGATCAGAGGCCCCTTAATGACTCTCGACGTTCACAGCGCAGGATGGAAATGGAGTAATCTCGGCCTACGGACACGTCTTTTCAGGAAATAGCGAGCGCGAATGAGACTCCGCGGCCTATCCGGCTTTCTTCTCCTTTCCACCGCCTGCATTGTGCAACTGTTCTGGGCCGATCCGGCACACCCGGATTCATCCCTGCGCGCCGGCGGCGGCAGCCTGGCCCTCGAAATCCGGGGTGATTACCTTCCGGACTTCGGCATCGAAGTCCTGCAGCACGGACAAGCAATTACCACGCGCAAGCAGTTGAGCTTTCGGCTCGAGGCGATCGAGCCGATCGGCATCGACGCGCCCCGGGGCGTCTTCGAGGCACTGAAGTCCGGCAGCGGCCGGCTGACGGCGGACGCGGACCTCGTACTTCGCCGTGGCAACCGGGAAGTCATCGTCGAAAGGATTGCGATCATTCCCGGAGAGAACGCCGGACACCCCCGGCTCGTCATCCTGGACGACAGCGACAACAAGCTGTTCACGCTGACCCATCTCCACCTGGCGCTTGATATCGACGGCGGGCGTCTTTCCATCAGTCACGCCGAGCTGGAAGCCACGGACGACCTGGCGCGGCGGCTGGGTTTCGCGAAGCTGGCCGGAATGCCGATCGGCGCGGCCCGGCTGGATCTAGAACTCGAGATCATGGACCGCGGCGCCCTCTCGGGGTTGCCGGAGGCGTGCGAAGGGCGACCGGTCTGGCCGCAGGACGGCGTGGAGGCGGATATCAAACTGATCGGAATGAACAACGTTGCCTACCAGGGCACGCATGCCGACGGCCGTATCAAGCTCGCCCCGTCGGCCACCCTCAAGAATGTTTCCGAAGCGGATATCCCCTGGATTCCACAGTTCGAAACACTCGACGGCTACATCTACCCCGACGATCCGTCCGACCAGCACGCCTACCTGGTCTGGAATCTCTACCGGATTGCCGACGGCCGGATCGAAATGCTGGCCGCATCAGGCGCCAAGCACGCCTTCTTCACGGTCAATAACAACTGCGACATCGACTGCGACAACAACCACGTGGTCTGGAAAGGCTGTGAGGACGTCTACGCGGCCAGCAGTAACGACATGCCGGCCCACCAGGGCCCGCGGAACGAAATCGAAGCCAGCATCGGCGAGTGGGACAACTGCCACTCCTTCTTCGACCCGGACTGCACCGGCAGCCAGACCGACTATTCCGGCCAGTGGCGGCACCGACTGCTGGTCGATCCCGACGAGCTACAGCGGCCCGGAGCCGAGTACTTCATGGACGCCTGGTATGTCGTGCAGCACGACGTCGATATCTGGAACACCATGGGGTACCTGCCCATCGATCCGGAACCAATCGGCAACGGCTGGGAGATGAATGAAGGAACGTTCACGAACGGCGCCGTTATCTCGAAATGGGTGAATCCCGATAGCACCGGGACCATGTCCGACCACGAAGAGATCGTCATCCCCTCCGAAGCACCGGGTAAGCAATACCCTGAAAACATGCCGCAGGGCCACTTGCGGCTGCTGGTCCAGGTCACCGAAGTCGAAACCGGGCGCTATCGATACAACTACGCGTTACAGAACTACGACTTCGACCGGGCACTGGAAGGCTTCCGTATCGAACTACCCGAAAACGCCGAGGTTTTCGATACGTATTTCGGAGACATCGACCGGGATTCCGGTAATGACTGGCGCATCGAAGTCCACGACGCTTACGTCTCCTTCCAGGCGCCCCCCGGCAACACACTGACCTGGTTCACGCTGTTCAACTTCGAGGTCGAAACAGACGCCCCGCCTGTCGATTCAGCCGTCCGGCTCGACCTGTGCGGTGAGGGCAACGATACGGAGCAGGACGTGGCGATACTCGCTCCGGCGGCAGGGATGGATCTGATCTTCGAGGATGCCTTCCGCGGCTCTAGCTGCTGACTGGCCCGGCGCCAACCTGCGTCATTCGGCCGCTTCGGGCCGCAGATAGGGGAACAGCAGCACGTCACGAATCGAGGCCGAGTCGGTCAGCAGCATGACCAGGCGATCGATTCCGATGCCCTCGCCCGCCGCCGGCGGCATGCCGTATTCCAGCGCCCGGATGTAGTCCTGGTCGAAATGCATGGCCTCGGCATCGCCCGCGTCGCGCGCCTCGACCTGGGCCTGGAAACGCTCGGCCTGGTCTTCCGGATCATTCAGCTCCGAGAACCCGTTGGCGATCTCGCGCCCGGCGATGATCAACTCGAAGCGATCGGCAAAGTCCGGGTCCTGCTCATTGCGCCGCGACAGCGGCGAGACCTCGATCGGATACTGCGTGACGAAAGTCGGCTGGATAAGCCGGTGCTCGACGCCCTCCTCGAACAACTCCATGAGCAGGCGCCCCCAGCTCCAGCCATCTTCGACATGAATGTCGTGACTTCGGCAGACGGCGCGCAGTCTGTCGGCATCCTTGATGTCTTCCCGGGAGACTTCGTCGTAATGCTCGATAACGGCATCCGCAACCTCGATGCGGTCGTAATCACCGCTGAAGTCGATGGTTTCGCCCTGGTACTCGACGCGCCCTCCGGAGAGACCTGGCAGGTCATCGATCAACCGGTTGAACAAGCTCTGGGTCAGCCGGATCAGGTCGTTGTAATCGGCATGCGCCCAGTAGAACTCGAGCATCGTGAATTCGGGGTTGTGCCGGGTCGAGACACCTTCGTTGCGGAAGTTGCGGTTGATCTCGTAGACCTTTTCCAGGCCGCCGACCAGCAATCGCTTGAGATGCAGCTCGGGGGCGACGCGCAGGTAAAGATCGAGATCGAGCGCGTTGTGATGGGTCACGAAGGGCCGCGCCGTCGCACCGCCGGGGATGTGGTGCATCATCGGCGTTTCGACTTCGAGAAAGCCCTGGTCATCGAAGTAATGTCGGATCGCGCGGATGATCAGCGAGCGGCGCACGAAGGTGTCGCGCACTTCCGGGTTGACGATCAGGTCGACATAGCGCTGGCGATAGCGCGTCTCCTGGTCGCTCAGACCATGCCATTTTTCCGGCAGCGGCCGCAGCGCCTTGGTCAGGAGCTTGAGGTCGCCGGCCTGGATGCTCAGCTCGCCCGTACGCGTTCGCATCAGCGTGCCGGTCACACCGACGATATCGCCGATATCCCAGTGCTTGAACGCCTGGTACACGCCCTCGGGAAGATCGTCGCGGCGAAGATAGAGCTGGATGCGCGCACCCGACCCGTCCTGGATATGCACGAAGCTCGCCTTGCCCATGATGCGGCGCGACAGGATCCGGCCGGCCAGGCTGTAGGTCTCACCCTGGCTTTCCAGTGCCGCCTGATCCCACTTTTCGGCATCACCGAATCGATCGAGCAGGTCTGCTGCATCGGCCGTTACCCGGAAGTCATTCGGATACGCTTCACCCTGCTCTCGCAAGGCATGCAACTTTTCCCGCCGCTCGGCGATCAGGCGATTCTCGTCCACTTCGGGCGTCGGATTCTGTTCGTCGTTTGTCATGGGAAGATCACTTTAAAAAAACTGTCCACAGATGAACACAGATAAACACAGATTGAAAAATAAAATGAAACCAGCTTTAACTATCCACCTTCGAATACGATGAATTCCCATAGCGCTCTAAAGCCCGAAAAAATCCTTATCTGTGTTCATCTGTGGACAAAATTTATTCCAATCCAGCCTGTAATTGCGCAGCGGCGAATTCGTCGAGGTCACCGTCAAGCACTTTCTGGGTGTCGCTGCGCTCAATACCCGTGCGCAGGTCCTTGATGCGCGACTGGTCGAGAACATAGTTACGAATCTGGCTACCCCAGCCGATATCGGCTTTCTCGTCCTCGGCGCTTTGTGCCTTGTCGCGCTGTTTCTGTAGCTCCAGTTCGTAGAGCTTGGCGCGCAGCTGCTTCATCGCGTGGTCGCGATTCTTGTGCTGCGAGCGGTCGTTCTGGCACTGCACCACGATTCCGGTGGGCTCGTGGGTGATACGCACGGCCGACTCGGTGGTATTGACGTGCTGACCGCCTGCGCCGGAGGCACGGTAGACATCGATACGCAAGTCCGACGGATCGACGTCGATCTCGATGTCCTCGTCGATTTCGGGTGATACGAACACGCTGGCAAACGAGGTATGCCGGCGATTGCCCGAGTCGAACGGCGACTTGCGCACCAGTCGATGCACGCCCGTCTCGGTGCGACACCACCCGAAAGCATGATCGCCCTCGACGCGAATCGTCGCACTCTTGATGCCGGCGACGTCACCTGCGGACAGCTCGATGATCTCGGCCTTCCAGCCGCGGTGCTCGGCCCAGCGCAGGTACATGCGCAGCAGCATTTCGGCCCAGTCCTGAGCCTCGGTGCCGCCGGAGCCGGCCTGGATATCGATGAAGCAGGGGCGGTCGTCCATTTCCCCGGAGAACATGCGCTGGAACTCCAGGTCCGCGACACGCTTTTCGAGATCCTGGAGATCGCCGGCCACGCTCTCCAGCGTGTCCTCATCTTCCTCTTCCTGCGCCAGCTCGAGCAGTTCCGCAGCGTCGCTCACGCCCTCGAGCACCGCTCGCTGGGCCGTCACGGAACGGTCGAGATCGGAACGTTCCTTGCCCAGTTTCTGGGCATGTTCCGGATTGTCCCAGACGGACGGATCCTCGAGTTCCCGGGTGACTTCTTCGAGTCGTTCTACTTTGCCATCGTAGTCAAAGATACCCCCTCAGCGCACTAACACGGCGCTCCAGGTCGTCCAGAAGAGTCTTGATTGCAGTCAGTTCCATTTCGGCTTTGATCCTTGTGGCGATGGCAAAACGCGCTATTGTAACGCCGCCCGATCGCCAGCGGCCAGCGCACCACTAACCGAGCGATTCCACCAGGTAACGGATCTTCATCTGCGGCACGACCCGACCCTGCCAGCGATTGATTTCCAGGCTGTAGACGACGCCGAGCGGATCGGGTAACTCCTGGTGGCAGAGGCTGCCGGCACCGAAGGCGATGGCGTCGAGGGCTGGACCGCCTCCTTCCGCTTGCAGCCGCAGCTTGAGATGGCTTGCGCCCACGACGCGGCGTTCCAGTATCCGAAAGCGGCCGTCAAACAACGGCTCCGGCCAGGCCTGGCCCCAGGGACCGGCCTCGGCCAGGGCTGTCGCGGTCTCCAGAGACAGCTCCTCGGCAGCCAGCGGGCCGTCGGTATGCACGATATCGGGCTCGAAAACCCGGTCGGCCAGTTGGTCCTGAAAGGCTTCGCGAAACGCGTCCAGGCGATCCTCGGCCAGTGACAGGCCCGCCGCCCGCGCATGGCCGCCGAAACGCCCGATCAGCCCGGGATGCTGCACATCAATATCGACCAGCAAGTCGCGCATGTGCACGCCGGAGGGGCTGCGTCCCGAGCCCTTGAGCTCGCTGCCGCCCGCTTCGGCCGGCGCGAAAGCGATAACCGGGCGCTGCAGGCGCTCGACCAGCCGGCCGGCGACCAGGCCCACGACGCCCTGGTGCCAATCCGGATCGAACACGCAAAGCCCGGGCAGATCGCCTTCCACCTGCTCGCTCAGGGCCTCCGCCTGGGCTTCGGCCGCTTCCTGCATATCGGCTTGCAGTGACTGGCGCTCGCGGTTGAGCGCATCCAGTTTTTGCGCCAGTTCCGTGGCTTCCTGCTCCCGGTCTGCCAACAGGCAGCGAATGCCGATACCCATATCCTCCAGGCGCCCCGCAGCGTTGAGACGAGGGCCGGCCGCAAAGCCCATGTCGGAAGCGTCGACATGGCGCACGTTGCGCCCTGCCACTTCCAGCAGCGCGCGGATGCCCGGCAGGCAACGCCCGGCGCGAATCCGCAGCAGGCCCTGATGGACCAGGCGGCGGTTATTCTCGTCAAGCGGCACCAGGTCAGCCACCGTGCCGAGGGCAACGAGATCGAGCCATTGATCGAGCCGCGGCTCGCGCCCGCGCGTGAAGCGGCCCTGCTCGCGCAGACGCGACCTCAGTGCCATGAGCAGGTAAAACATCACGCCCACACCGGCCAGGGCCCCGGACCCGAAGGTCTCGCCGGATAGATTGGGATTGACGATGGCGTCGGCCGGCGGCAGACGCTCCCCCGGAAGGTGGTGGTCCGTGACGATGACGCGCATACCGGACTGGATCGCGCGCTCGACACCCTGGTGCGAACTCACGCCCTGATCGACCGTCACGACCAGGTCGGGCGCAAGTTCGATCAGTTCCTCGACCAGGGTCAGACCCAGACCGTAGCCATGACGAAAGCGGTCGGGCACGCGCCAGTGCACATCGCGTGCCCCCAGGGCCCGCAACCCGCGCACGGCCAGCGCCGTGCCCGTTGCGCCGTCGGCATCGAAATCCCCAACCACAACGATGCGCCGCTGCCCGGCGATGGCATCGGACAATAGCTCGCAGGCGGCGTCCAGACCGCCCAGCGTGGGCGGCAATAGCGTCGACAACGAATAGTCCGGGATGCGCCTGGCGCCGCGCGCGGCCAACACCCGGCCGACCACCGGATGGACGCCGGCCACGGAGGAAGCGAGCCCTTCACGGCGCCGCACGTGCACGCGCCGGATCACCGCCATATCCTCCAGGCGTCGGCGACCGAAAAACGCCGCAGGGTTTCAATGCCGGCCAGTTCCAGCTCGCGAATTCGTCCCAGCCGCAGCTGCCGCCACAGTGGACGCAGAAAACTCTGCAGCCGATCGAGATTGACCTCGGCGGACTCTTCGAAGCGCGACGGCCACTCGACCAGACTGCCGGGCTGCGCCACGGCATCTTCTTGAAAATTGATTTGCGGCAGGCCCAGCCAGTCAGCCAGGCCGGCGAGTATTGGATCATCGGCCACGATCCGGCACACGCGCGGCTCGGCCGATCCGGCTTTCGGAAGTTCACCACCACCCCAGAACCACAGACTGCCGGGAATCGTCGCGGGATGTTCCGCGACCTGGCGATGCTGGTGAAGGAGTACCTGGGTTTCATTGAGCAGCCTGCACCACCGGCCGGCATCGGGGCCTTCCGGCAGGCAATGTTCGAGGCTGTTTCCCGCCAAGGTCCAGGGCGGCCGGAAGTGCGCATCGGGTGGGGATTCGAGCCTCAGGTAACCCCGCCCATGCTCGGTCAGCTCCAGGTCGAGGCTCTCCTCGCCGAACAGTTCGATCAGATCCGAGCTCCAACGGCCCGGTTCGAATCGTTTGTCGGACTGCAGCCACACGGCCGCCAGGTCGGGAAGCAGTCCGACCGGATCGGCGCGCAGCCATACGCCCCCGGCGTCGTCGGGCCGGTCCAGGCGGCGTGTCAACGGCGCCGCCGGCAGCGGGAGACCGGCCGCCAGTTCAGCTTGCGGGGATTGGCCATCCAGGGGCCGTGGCCGGCATTTGCGAACCAGCGCGTCAACCAGCGGCGGCACGCGAACGGCTTCCCGCAGCAGGGGTTCAAGCTGCGGGACATAGAGGACGAAGCGTTGGTCAGGAGTCGTAGCGGACCTCGACGATTTCATAGGTCCGCTTGCCGTTCGGCGCCTGGAAATCCACGACGTCGCCCTCTTCGTGGCCGATGAGCGCGCGCGCCAGGGGCGCCGAGATCGCCAGCCGGCCATCGCTGGTATCGGCTTCAAGGTCGCCGACGATCTGCCAGGTCACTTCCTCGGCATCCTCGGTATCCTCCATCAGCACCACCGTGGCGCCGAAAACGACCTTGCTGCCGGGATCGAGGGAGGCCACGTCGATGACACGCGAATTGCCCAGCGTACCTTCGAGATCCCGAATACGGGCCTCGATGAATCCCTGCTGCTCGCGCGCGGCGTGGTACTCGGCATTTTCCTTGAGGTCACCGTGCGCACGCGCCTCGGCAATGGCCTCGATGACGGCCGGGCGTTCCTTTTTCTTGAGCCGATCAAGCTCGGCACGCAGGCGCTCTGCGCCCGCCTTGGTCAGTGGCGTCTGACTCATGTTCGCTCCTAAAGGGTTACTCGGCGTGCAGCTCGGAAAGGCTGCGAACGCCCCGTTCATTCCAGTGATCCATCGCCTTCAGCGTGGCCCGGGCGCCGGCGATGGTCGTCGAATAATTGACCTTGCGCTGCAGCGCCTCACGCCGGATGGAAAACGAGTCGGCAATGGCCTGGCGTCCTTCCGTCGTATTGACGATGTAATCGATCTCGTCGTTCTTGATCAGGTCGACGATGTGCGGCCGGCCCTGGATCACCTTGTTGACGTAGTCACATTCAACGCCGTTTTCAACCAGGTACTTCCAGGTGCCCTCGGTGGCCACGAGTTCGAAGCCCCGTTCGATCAGCTCTCGCGCGACCGGCAACAGCCCTTCCTTGTCGGCGTCACGTACGCTCAGGAATACGCGCCCGTTCATCTTGACGATGATACCCACACCCTGCTGCGCACGTGCCACGGCCGATCCGAATGACCGGCCGACACCCATCGCTTCCCCGGTCGAGCGCATCTCCGGTGTCAGGATCGGATCCACTCCCTGGAACTTGATGAAGGGGAAAACCGGCTCCTTGATTGAATAGAAAGGACTTGAAATATCTTTTTCAATACCTTGACTATTAAAGGATTTTCCGACCATGCACTTGGCCGCCACCTGCGCCAGGGCCACGCCCGTGGCCTTCGAGACGAACGGCACGGTCCGCGACGCTCTCGGATTGACCTCGAGCACGAAAATGTCATCACCGCGCACGGCAAACTGCACGTTCATCAGGCCGACGACCTTGAGCCCCAACGCCATCTGGCGGGTCTGACGCCGGATTTCCTCGACCACTTCATCGGACAGGGAAAAAGGCGGCAGGCTGCAGGAGGAGTCGCCAGAGTGCACGCCCGCCTGCTCGATATGCTCCATCACGCCGCCGATGATCACCTTCTCACCGTCGCAAACGGCGTCGACGTCGACTTCGATGGCATGGTCGAGAAAATGATCCAGCAGAACGGGCGAATCGTTGGAGACCTTGACCGCTTCACTCATGTAGCGCTTGAGTTCGTCCTCCCCGTGGACGATGTCCATGGCGCGACCACCGAGCACGTAGGATGGACGCACGACCAGCGGGTAGCCGACCTCGCGCGCCAGGACCAGTGCTTCTTCCGGATCCCGCGCCGTGCGGTTCGGCGGCTGCTTGAGTCCGAGGCGATTGAGCAGGTCCTGGAAACGCTGGCGGTCCTCGGCCAGGTCGATGCAGTCCGGCGTGGTACCGATGATCGGCGCGCCGGCGGCCTCGAGATCGCGCGCCAGCTTCAGTGGCGTCTGGCCGCCGAACTGGATGATGATGCCTTCCGGTTGCTCCAGGTCGACGATCGACAGCACATCTTCGAGTGTCAGCGGCTCGAAGTACAGCCGATCGGACGTGTCATAGTCGGTCGAGACGGTTTCGGGATTGCAGTTGACCATGATGGTCTCGTAGCCCAGATCGCGCATGGCCAGCGCGGCGTGCACGCAGCAATAATCGAACTCGATACCCTGCCCGATCCGGTTCGGACCGCCCCCGAGAACCATGATCTTGCGTCGGTCTGTCGGTTCCGCTTCGGAGCGCTCACCCCAGGTCGAGTACATATAAGCCGTGGTCGTGGCGAACTCCGCCGCGCAGGTATCGACGCGGTGGTAGGCCGGGGCAATCCCGAGCCTGCCGCGGAGTTTGCGTATCGAGCTTTCGCTGACGCCTGACAGGGCGGCGATACGGGCATCCGAGAAACCGTAGCGCTTGATCTCGAGCAATCGCTCAGCATCCAGCGCGGCAACACCTTCGTCGAGCAGGACCTGTTCGATCTCGATGAGTTCTTCGATCTGGTCCAGGAACCACGGATCGATGCGGCTCAGGCGATGAATTTCCTCGAATTCGAGACCGCGGCGAAATGCTTCAGCGACATAGAGCAGGCGCTGCGGGCCGGCCTCGCGAAGCTCACGCCTGATCAGGGTGGGTTCGTCGACCTCCTCGCCCTCGAACTCGATCGGGTCGAGCCCGCTCAGGCCGGTTTCGAGGCTGCGTAACGCCTTCTGCAAGGACTCCTGGAACGTGCGGCCGATGGCCATCGCCTCGCCGACGGACTTCATCTGGGTCGTCAGGCGGTCGTTGGCCGCCGGGAACTTTTCAAAGGCAAAGCGCGGAATCTTGGTGACCACGTAGTCGATGGTCGGCTCGAAAGACGCCGGCGTGGCGCCCCCCGTGATTTCGTTATCGAGTTCGTCAAGCGTGTAACCGACTGCCAGTTTCGCGGCCACCTTCGCGATCGGAAAACCGGTGGCCTTGGAGGCCAGCGCCGATGAGCGAGACACGCGCGGATTCATCTCGATGACGACGACACGACCGGACTCGGGATCGACCGCGAACTGTACGTTCGACCCGCCGGTGTCGACGCCGATTTTTCTCAGCACGGCGATGGCCGCGTTCCTCAGCTCCTGATATTCCTTGTCGGTCAGGGTCAGCGCCGGGGCTACCGTAATCGAGTCGCCGGTGTGGACACCCATCGGGTCAAGATTTTCGATCGAGCAGATGATGATGCAATTGTCGGCCTTGTCACGAACCACCTCGAGCTCGAATTCCTTCCAGCCCAACAGCGATTCGTCGAGCAGCACCTCGTTGGTGGGCGACAGATCCAGGCCGTGCTCGACGATCTGCACGAATTCTTCCCGGTTGTAGGCGATGCCGCCGCCAGAACCGCCCATCGTGAACGAGGGCCGGACGATGACGGGGAAGCCGAGTCGTTTCTGGATCTCGATCGCCTCGTCCAGCGTACGGGCGATCTCGGCCTCGGGCGATTCCAGGCCGATATCGCGCATCGCCTCGCGGAATTCCTCGCGATCCTCGGCCATGTCGATGGCTTTCTTGGAAGCACCGATCATCTCCACGCCGAACGCATCCAGCACGCCTTCCCGATCGAGGTCCAGAGCGCAGTTCAGCGCGGTCTGCCCGCCCATGGTGGGCAGGAGCGCGTCAGGCCGCTCCTTCTCGATGATGTCGCGCACCACATCCCAGCGGATCGGCTCGATGTAGACCACGTCGGCGATTTCCGGATCGGTCATGATGGTCGCCGGGTTGGAGTTGACCAGGATGACCTTGTACCCCTCCTCGCGCAGCGCCTTGACCGCCTGCACGCCCGAGTAGTCGAATTCGCAGGCCTGCCCGATCACGATCGGACCGGCCCCGATGATGAGAATGGACTTGATGTCGGTACGCTTAGGCATTTGCGGTTTCCATCATTTCCACGAATTGGGCAAACAGCGGCCGCAGGTCGTGCGGGCCCGGGCTGGCTTCGGGGTGGCCCTGGAAGCTCAGGGCCGGCTTGTCCTTGATACGAATACCCTGGAGGGTTCCGTCAAAGAGCGAGCGGTGAGTCGGAACGACCGTATCCGGCAAACTGGATTCATCGACGGCAAAGCCGTGGTTCTGACTGGTGATGAGGACCTGGCCGGTCACGAGGTCCTTGACCGGATGATTGGCGCCATGGTGACCGAACTTCATCTTGACCGTTTTCGCGCCGGCACCGAGGGCCAATAACTGGTGGCCGAGGCATATCCCCAGGGTCGGCACGTTCTTCTCGAGCAAGCCGCGGATAGCCTCGATGGCGTAAGCACAAGGCTCCGGGTCGCCCGGCCCGTTCGAAAGCATCACGCCGTCGGGCTTCATCGCCAGCACGTCGTCCAGCGGCGTCCGGGCGGGCACGACGGTTACGCGGCAGCCGGCATCGACCAGCAGACGCAGGATGTTGCGCTTGACCCCGTAGTCGTAGCAGATGACGTGAAAGCGGCCCTGGCCCTGTCGGAACTCAACCGCTCCCAGATCCCAGCTGCCTTCGTTCCATTCGTAGGCGCGTTCCACCGTCACCGTACTGGCCAGATCCTGGCCGCTCATCGGTGCACATTCGCGGGCGAGGCGCAGTGCCTCGTCGACGTCAACCGAGTCGCCGACCAGCAGGCAGCCGTTCTGGGCGCCCTTGTCGCGCAACAGGATGGTCAGGGTGCGGGTATCGATACCCGCGATTCCCGATGCATCGTTTTCTGCCATCCAGTCCGACAGCGACTGCGTGGCCCGCCAGCTGCTGTGTCGGCGAGGACAATGCCGGACGATGAGGCCCCTGGCGTGGATTCGCTCGGCCTCGACGTCCTGGGGATTGACCCCGGTATTGCCGACATGAGATGCGGTCAGCGTTACAAGCTGGCCGGCATAGCTGGGATCGGTGAGGATTTCCTGATAACCGGTCATGGCGGTATTGAATACCACCTCACCGGCCCGCTCGCCCGGCGCGCCGAGCCCTCGCCCGGAAAACGTCGTGCCGTCTTCCAGCGCCAGAATTGCCTGCATTGAATAACCTCCGGGTACACAAAGCGGGCCTGTGCCGTGCGGCATGGCCCGCTTGTCGAGCACCGGACCAGCGGTCCGGTTTCCGGATCGGTATTCTAAACCAAGCGGCCCGGGCAGGCCAGAAAAACCGCTTCGGATCAGGCTTCAGGAGCCGGCGAGCCCAGTTCCGGCGAATAATCGCCTACCGGGCGCATCGTCTCGGCGCCGTGGCCCTTGGCGATGAGATGGTCAAGCCATTTCAGCAGTGCCCGGTTGAGCCGCCAGCTCCGGGCAACCAGACCGTTGAGGGCCAGATCGGGGCCGGCAAAACGCTGGATACCCTGCTGCGGACTGAACGCCGTGGCTTCGGCCATTGCAGCATCGTGATAGATGCGGACGTGAGCGTTGGGATTGTGGGATCGTTCCGCGCCGATGATGTAGGACAGGCGCACGAAGGTTGTGTAGGGATGGCGCTCGATTACCTCCAGGTACAGCTCGGGCTCCGAGCCCGGCTGCGAGACGAGTCGGTCGCTTTCGGCCAATGAATCGGGCAGCAGCACACTGAGCGCGCGGTAGAGCGAGCTGTGCAGTTCCGGAAGCCGCCGCGCCAGAATCCGGCTCGAAGGCTGAAGTTGACGGGTGGTTGTGAGCATGGCCGGCGAGAATATCACACCGGCAGAAAACTGCCACCCCCTGCCCAACTTCAAGCACCAAATCCCAAAACCCAATTTCCAAACAAATTCGAATGATCGAAATTCGAATGTTCCAAACGGATTAGCGCATTTCTCGGTTCAGGCCCAGCTCCAGGAGAATCCGGCTGGCCAGTTCTTCCACGGACGTCTCGGTTGAGGACAGCATCGGCACACCTTCCGTCCGGAGCATGGCCTCGGCCGCTCCGACTTCGTATCGGCACTGCTTGATCGACGCATAGCGGCTGCCCGGACGTCGCGCCTCGCGAATCTGGGACAGGCGATCCGGATCGATACTGAGGCCGAATAGCTTCTGTTTGTGCTCTCGCAGGAAAGCCGGCAGGCGGTTTTGTTCCAGATCCTCCTCCGTCAACGGATAGTTCGCTGCCTTTACGCCGAAATGAAGGGCCATGTACAGGCAGGTTGGCGTTTTCCCGGAACGGGAAACACCAACAAGGATCACTTCGGCGGCATCGAGGCGCTTGGAGATGCCGTCGTCATGGGTCAGGGCGTAGTTGGTCGCCTCCATGCGGTCTTCGTAGCCCTGGGTATCGCCCATGCCGTGCGCCTGACCGACCCGGGGAGAGCGTGGAACGCCCAGGACCTCCTCCAGCGTCCCCATGAAAGTGCCGAACATGTCGAACAGATGCCCTTTCGAGTCATCCAGTATGCCGCTGACCTCGGCATCGACGATGGTGCTGAAAATGATCGGTCCCTGGCCGTTCTCAGCCTCGGCCGCCCGGTCAATCAGGGAGACCGCATCACGCGCTTTGCTGGGTGTATCCACGAACGGCAGCCGGACCTGCCGGAACTCCACGTTCGAGAATTGCGTCATCAGGCTGTGCCCGAAGGTTTCGGCGGTAATCGCGGTGCCATCGGATACAAAAAATACGGTTCTTCGCATGAGCCTCGTGCCGTTTGCTAGCGGTTACAATAAGCAGCTGGTCAAAACCGCTGCTGTTGGAGTTCGAGTGTCCGAGTATATCCTTTGGCTCGATGAGCTTGGTATGAGCGACCTGGAAAAGGTCGGTGGCAAGAATGCCTCGCTGGGGGAAATGATCAAACACCTCAGTGACTTGGGCGTCAATGTGCCCGGCGGTTTCGCGACCACGGCCGACGCCTTCCGGCAATTCCTGGAGCAGTCCGGCCTGGCCGGCCGGATCGGCGAGGCACTCGACGCGCTCGATGCCGACGATACCCGGGCCCTGGCCAAGACCGGCAGCGAGATCCGTCAGTGGGTCATGGATACGCCGTTGCCGGCGGAGCTCGAGCAGGCCATTCGTGACGCGTACAAACAAATGCAGGAGCGTTACGGCGCCGAACTCGCAGTGGCTGTGCGCTCCTCGGCAACGGCCGAAGACCTGCCCGACGCCTCCTTTGCGGGTCAGCAGGAAACCTTCCTCAACGTCTGCGGCATCGAAGCCGTACTGGAAAAGATTCACGCCGTTTTCGCCAGCCTTTACAACGACCGGGCCATCGCCTATCGCGTCCACCAGGGGTTCGCCCATGCCGACGTAGCCCTGTCGGCCGGCATCCAGCTGATGGTCCGCGCCGGAACAGGCTCGGCCGGGGTCCTGTTCACCCTGGACACCGAGTCCGGCTACCGCGACGTGGTGTTCATTACCTCAAGCTACGGCCTTGGCGAGTCGGTTGTTCAGGGCGCGGTCAACCCCGACGAGTTCTACCTTTTCAAGCCCAACCTGCGCGCCGACAAGCCGGCATTGCTGCGCCGCACGCTCGGCTCGAAGGCCTCGCGAATGATCTACGGCGACGGGGACGGAGGCGGCGTACATACCGAAGACACGCCCGAGACCGAGCGCCAGAAGTTTTCCATTTCCGATGCCGAGGCCCACGATCTGGCAAAGATGGCGCTGACCATCGAAGATCATTACGGTCGCCCGATGGACATCGAATGGGGCAAGGACGGCGAGACCGGCGAGCTTTTCATTCTCCAGGCCCGACCGGAAACCGTTAAAAGCCGCGTCGGCCAGAGCATGGAACGTTTCCGGCTCGAATCAACCGGGTCGGTGCTGGCCGAAGGCCGCGCCATCGGACAGCGAATCGGCCAGGGCAAGGCCCGCGTCATCGAGTCACTCGACCAGATTCACGAGGTCGAGGAAGGCGATGTTCTGATCACCGACATGACCGACCCTGACTGGGAGCCGGTGATGAAACGCGCCGCCGCCATCGTCACCAACCGCGGCGGCCGCACCTGCCACGCGGCCATCATCGCCCGCGAGCTGGGTATCCCCGCAGTGGTCGGCTGCGGCGATGCAACCGAGCGCGTCCCGCACGCAACAGAAGTCACCGTGGCCTGTAGCGAAGGGGATACGGGACGCATCTATGAAGGCAAACTGGAATTCAGCGTCAGCGAGGACTCGCTCGACGACATGCCCGAGGCCCCGCTGAAGATCATGATGAACGTCGCCAATCCCGACCGGGCCTTCGATTTCGCGGCGATCCCCAATCACGGCATCGGCCTGGCGCGCCTGGAGTTCATCATCAACCGCATGATCGGCATCCACCCTCTCGCCCTGCTCGACTACGCCGAGCAGAGCGACGAGGTCAAGGCCGAAATCGACCGTCGAACCGCCGGCTACGACGATCCGGTCAGCTTCTACGTCGACAAGCTGGCCGAGGGCATTGCCACGATCGCCGCACCCTTCGGCCCCAATCCCGTCATTGTTCGCCTGTCGGACTTCAAGTCCAACGAGTACGCCAACCTGATCGGCGGCGAGCGCTACGAACCGGACGAGGAAAATCCGATGATCGGCTGGCGCGGCGCCTCGCGCTATGTCGACGAGAACTTCCAGCCCGCCTTCGAGCTTGAATGCCGGGCCATGAAGAAGGTCCGCGAGGAAATGGGGCTGGACCACGTATGGGCCATGGTGCCCTTCGTGCGCACCGTGGGCGAAGCCAGCGACGTCGTCGCGGTGATGGACAAGTTCGGTCTCAAGCGTGGCGAGAATGGCCTGAAGATCATCATGATGTGCGAGCTACCGTCGAATGCACTTAGTGCCGAGGCCTTCCTGGAGCATTTCGACGGCTTCTCGATCGGCTCCAATGACATGACCCAGCTGACCCTCGGCCTGGATCGAGACTCCGGCCTGGTCGCCCACCGCTTCGACGAGCGCGATCCGGCGGTCAAGGCGATGCTCGCCATGGCCATCGAAGCCTGCCGCAAACAGGGCAAGTACATCGGCATCTGCGGTCAGGGGCCGTCGGACTACCCCGACCTTGCCGAGTGGCTGATGGACCAGGGCATCGAGAGCATGTCGCTCAACCCGGACACCGTGGTGGACACCTGGCGCAAGCTGGCAGAACACCAAGGTTAGCTTGTTTGCTGGTTGGCTTGTTGGCTGGTTCGGCAGGCCTAGGCTTGCGGGGCGGCTTCGCCGCGATCGCATTGTCGCCACTTGCTTGCCCGTCTACCTGTCGGTTTACCTTCGGGATCTCGCGGTGCAACCGCCCTCCGAATCTTCCGGCTGCCGAACCAGCCAACCAGCAAACAAGCTAACCAGCCAACGTTATTGGCCGCCCAGCTCTCCCATGAACCGCCGGTAGTATCTGAGCTCCTCGACCGAATCCCTGATATCCTCCAACGCCTGATGGCTGGATTCCTTGCTGAAGCCTTCGGCGACCCGGGGCGCCCAGCGGCGTGCCAGCTCCTTGAGGGTACTGACATCGAGATTCCTGTAGTGAAAGTAGGCTTCGAGTTCGGGCATCAGGCGCGCGAGAAATCGGCGGTCCTGGCAGATGGAGTTGCCGCACATTGGCGAGACCCCGGCGGCAACGTACTGCTGGAGGAAAGCAATGGTTCGCCGCTCGGCTTCGGCCGTATCGATACCCGACTCGAGACAGCGGCGGACCAGGCCGGATTCGGTGTGTGTGCGCGTATTCCAGTCGTCCATGCCCTCGAGCACCGCTCGCGGCGTGGCGATGGCCAGCTCCGGACCGACAGCCACCTCGCTCAGATCAGGATCTGTCACCAGCGTGGCAATCTCTATGATCGTGTCGGCAGCCGGATCCAGGCCGGTCATCTCGAGGTCGATCCAGATCAGGTTGTTCTCGTTCATACCCGGACAGGGGGTTGTGAGCCAAGCTTCGCACTATACCAGCCCGGGTCACTTGCATGACCGCCGATCCCGTCCGTCTCGTACAGGCGCATGCCAATCACGGCGTAGCTGCGGTCGGCGGTGAGCTGAAACCGGTACACTTCCCACGCCGAATCGAACGCCCCCTCCCCGGCGATCTGGTCAGAATCGACGAGGCCGGAACCCTGACCGAAGTCATCGAGCGGCACAACCTGTTCGGACGGGGTGACAATCGCGGACGTTTCCGCCCGATCGCAGCCAACCTCGACCGCGCAGTGATCGTAATCGCCCCTGAACCGGCCCCCAGTCGCGACCTGTTGCATCGCTACCTGGCCGCCTGCCTCATTCGCCAGATCGAGCCGCTCATCGTGGTCAACAAAACCGACTTGCCGAGGCCCAATCAGCCACCGTTTACCGAGCTTGAGAAGCTGGCCGAGCTCGGTTTCGCCACCACCGAGACCCGGTGTGGGCCAGAAGTCGATATTGCGGCCCTGCAGGGGCGCGTCGAAAACGGAGTCACGCTCTTTGCGGGTCAATCCGGCGTCGGCAAGTCCTCGCTGCTCAACGCACTCATACCCGACCTGGAGGCCCAGACCGGAGAGCTCTCCCGCGTCACGGCCAAAGGCAAGCATACGACCACCACGGCCACGGCCCATTACTATGGGGAGAAGGCCTGGCTGATCGACACGCCCGGGGTATGGGAGTACGGCCTGTGGAAAATGGATGTCAGGACCCTGGAGCGCGGCTTCCCCGAGTTCTCGGAGCACGCCGCCGACTGCCGCTTCCGCGACTGCCGACACCGCTCGGAACCGGGCTGCGGTGTCATCGCCGCTGTCGAATCCGGCACCCTGCCCGCCTTCCGCCACGAAGCCTGGCTGCGCCTGCTGGCCGAGCAGGAACGCTTCCGCTAGCGATCGACGTACACGCCGGGTTCGAAAACAAAACAGATTGGAACCACGGAAGACACGGAAATCACGGAAAAACAAGAATCTGAATAGCTTGTTTCACCAATTCCGTGCATTCCGTGTCTTCCGTGGTTTCATTCTTTTGGTAAATGCATCTGAGTGCTACTGACCCCGCTATCGAGACCAGAAGGCCCCACACGAATCACCAGGGCAGGGTCTCGCCGTTGGCGTGGCGGAAGCTGCCGGTCGTTTCCATGCTCAGTTCGTCGATGCGCTCGACCAGGCCGGCAGCGGCCTCGGCGGGATCAACGTGGCCCTGTCCGCCGGTCATGTCCGTGCGCACGAAGCCCGGATGCAGCAGACCGACGGCGATATCCCGATCCTTGAGCTCGTGAGCCAGGGTCACACCGGCCATGTTCACGGCGGCCTTGGACATCCGGTAGGCCCAGGCGCCTCCGGAACCGTTGTCGGCAATGGAGCCGACTCTTGAAGAAACGATTGCCACCTTGCCGCCGTCGTTGAGATGGTTGAGCAGCGCATGCGTCACGCGCAGCGGCCCGAGGGAGTTGACTTCGTACTGGGCCCGCCAGCTCTCGATTTCGTCCTCGATGCTGTCCAGACTGGATGGGATCAGGAGTCCGGCGTTGTTGACCAGAAGGTCGATGCGCGTCCCCCTCAGGCGGTTGGCCAGGTCCTCGAGGCTGGCGCGATCGGTAATGTCGATACCCTCCTCGACCTGGACGTCGAGCGCCTTGAGCTCGGGCGACGCCTTGCGGCACACGGCGATGATTCGGTACCCCCGCTCCCCGAGCTGACGAGCCAGTTCGATACCGATACCGCGGTTGGCGCCAGTGATGACGGCTGTTTTCATGATTGCGAGAATCCGCTTTGAGTCCAATCCTTATGCTACTATTTTCTCGACATCTTGCAGTGAAATTCACAGCAAGCCGAGGGCACTACCAGAGGAACTGCCATGATGCGAAAGAGACTGGGCAAGCTGGTTTTGGGGGCGGCTTTGATTGCAATGACGGGTATCGCCTTCGCCGGCGACGTACTGCTCATCGAGAAGATCGAGGAGCGCATGTTGCGCGACCTGCCTCAGAACGGGCTCACCAAAGCCCAGGTCGAGCAGCGCTTTGGCGAGCCCGATGAAAGGCGTCCGGCCGTGGGGGATCCGCCGATAACGCGCTGGATTTACGACGATTTCAACGTCTTTTTCGAGTACGATCTCGCCATTGAAAGCGTACTCCATCACGAAGCGATCGTTCGAGAGGCCGAAGCTCAACTCGAGCGCTGATCCAACAGGCATTCATGTCGCATACTGACTACCGTCTTCCGGCGGAATGGGAAACGCAGAGTGCAACGCTACTCGCCTGGCCGGCAGCGAACTCCGACTGGCGCGACAGGCTGGAGAACGTGCGTTCCGAGTACCGCACGTTGATCGAAACCATTCTCGCGTTCCAGCCGGCTGTCCTGCTGCATCCCGCCGACGAAGACGGCCCGGACGGGCTGCCGGAACGGCCTGACCTGCACCGTTTGCCGTTGCGCTACAACGACACCTGGTGCCGCGACTATGGCCCGATCACGCTGGTGTTTTCCGGCTACCGTCTGGCGCTCGACTTTCACTTCGACGGCTGGGGCGGCAAGTATCCGGCTTCCCTGGACAACCGCGTCAACACGCATCTGTCGCGCCACGACCTGTTCGAGCGAATGCAATTCCGCCAGTACCTGTTCGAACTCGAGGGCGGCGCCATCGACAGCGACGGTCGCGGCCGCCTGCTGGTCAATTGGCATTGCCTCCGCGCCCGCAATCCCCACCTGAGCGAACGCGAAATCGATTTCGAATTGCACAATCTGCTCAACATCGACAAGGTCATGGGGCTCGATCTCGAGCCCATGACGGGCGACGATACCGACGGCCATATCGATACACTGGCGCGCTTCACCGAGCACGACACGATCGTCTTCCAGACCCAGTCCGGGACCGAGCGCTCGAACCGACTCCGGGGCCAGTTGGAGGAACTGCGAACGCGCGACGATGAGCAGTATCGGCTGATCGCCCTGCCCTGGCCCGACGATCTCGACCACGCTCAGCCCGCCAGCTACGCCAATTTCCTCTTCGTCAATGGCGGTTGCCTGGTTCCCGCCTACGGCAGTCGGCACGATGAGCGGGCTCGCGACATCCTGGCCGAGTTGCTGCCCGAGCGGAAAGTGGTGTCGGTACCCGCCGCCACGATGATTACCCAGTCGGGCGGCCCGCATTGCGCCACCATGCATATTCCCGCGGCGCTCGGATGAACGCACGCCATCTCGATATCGCCGTGGTCCAGCACGCCATGGGGCCCGAGGCCGACGACAATCGCGCCGCAACAGCGAACGGCATCGCCGAAGCAGCCGAGTTGGGCGCGCAGCTGGTCCTGCTGCCGGAACTGCATGCCAGCGAGTACTTCTGCAAGTACCAGGATCCGGCCCTGTTCGACCTGGCGGAGCCGCTCGATGGACCCACGGCTCGGATGCTCTCGCGCGCCGCGGCGGATCACGGCGTGGTGGTGGTCGGATCGATCTTCGAGCATCGGGCCCCCGGGCTGGCCCACAACACCGCGCTCGTCTTCGAGCGCGACGGTAGCCTGGCCGGCATTTATCGCAAGATGCACATTCCCGATGACCCCGGCTACAACGAGAACTTCTACTTCACGCCGGGCGATCTGGGATTCGAGCCCATTGATACCTCGGTGGGACGGCTGGGCGTCCTGGTTTGCTGGGATCAGTGGTACCCGGAGGCAGCCCGGCTGATGGCCCTGGCCGGCGCGGAAGTCCTCCTGTACCCAACCGCCATCGGTCACGACCCCGACGACGAGCTGCCCGAGCAGCAACGCCAGCTCGACGCCTGGCGCATCGTACAGCGCGCCCACGCGGTGGCTAACGGCATCCCGGTCGCGGCCTGCAACCGGGTGGGTTTCGAACCCGACCGCTCCGGCGGAGATCGAGAGGCGGAATTCTGGGGCCATAGCCTGATTGCCGGTCCGCAAGGCGAAATTCTGGCCGAGGCCGGCAGCGAAGCTGAAGTCGCATTCGCCCGCCTGGATCTCGGCCGCTCCGAGCAGGTCCGACGCATCTGGCCCTTCCTGCGCGATCGGAGAATCGACGCCTACGGCGACCTTCTCAAGCGCTGGCGAGACTGAGCAACCGATCGCGATGGACGGACGCTTTGTCATACTCACCTGGCATTCCATCCGGGTGCTCGAAAACACGCCGGCGGAGAATGACCTGATCGCGTTCAGCGACAATCTCGCCCTGATCGACCGGCTCGGCTGGACCATCCTTCCGCTGAACGAAGCCCTTTCCGGCCTGGCCTCGGGCGACTTGCCCGATCGAAGCGTGGTATTGACCCTGGATGACGGATCGATCATGGACTTCCACGATTTCGATCACCCCACTTGTGGAGCGCAAGAGAGTGTATTCAACCGCCTCGGGGCCTTCGCCCGCTCTCCCGGAATCGCGCACCGCCATCACGTCCACGCCAGTTCTTTCGTGATTGCCTCCCCAGCGGCACGCGCGGAGCTCGACCGTGAAGCGACCCTCGACCTGGGCGTCTGGCCGGATGACTGGTGGTCGGCCGCGAACGCCAGCCGGCTGATGTCGATCGAAAGCCACAGCTGGGACCACAACCATGATGCGCTGGCCCGGACCGCTCAGCGGGACAATCGCCGCGGCGATTTCACGCTGATCGATACAGCCGCGGAATGCCGTGCCGAAGTCGACCAGGCGAGCGACTACATCGAGCGCCGTGCGGGTCGCCGTCCTCGCTTTCTGGCCTATCCCTATGGGCAGGCCAGCGAATACCTGGTCGAGGAATACCTCCCCCGCTACGGCAGGGAACTGGGGCTGGAGGCAGCGCTGGGATGCAACCCGTCTCCCGTCACTTCACAAAGCAATCGCTGGATGCTGCCGCGCTTTGTATGCGGCCACGACTGGACCTGCGATCAGGAGCTCGAGCACCTGCTCGACGACGCCGCGCCGAAGCTGATCGCCTGACGAGCGGTCAAAAAGGGCCCAGCTCATAAACCGCTTCGGTCAACGCGCGCTTACGCTCATCGCCGAGGGGGCGATGAAAATGGGCCAGCAGGTACTTGTGCCGCGTGTACTCGAAGCCGGCCTGCAGATCGACCTCCTCGGCGCGGGCGTCTCCGCAGTAGCCGAAAAACGCCTCGAAATCGTCAGCCATTTGCGTGAACGCGTAACGCAGCAGCGTGAAGAGCACCCCGCCGGCATCGCGGATGGCCGCCGAGTGCCCGGCATCGACATGCGCAAAGGCGCGACCGTCCGTACAGCCGCCGCCAACCAGCGCGACCGTGTCGTGGCGGCCGATCTGAAGGTAGCCCAGGGGTACGAATCGAAACGCCTCGGCCCGATAGCAGCCGATCAGGTGCCGACCGCGATCCGGCAGTTCATGCCCCAGTTTGTGGCGAAAGATCTCGCCGGCGAGAAAGTCGCCGTCACTGACCTCCACCACGCGGTAGAAATCCTGCAGTCGAGCCACGCTTGACCTCACCTACCAGTGGATACCACGCATGAGCGAAGCGAAGGCCACCTGCTCCTGCGTCGGCTGGACATCGCCCTTCTCCTTGCGCCCCTCGGCGGCAGCCGAATCCGGGAACATCCGGAACGCGGAATTCATCACGATCTCGGCGATCTTGGGCGTCGTGGCATGCAGGACCTGGGAAAAGATACCCAATCTTGTGGCGATCCGCTGCGGCCGATAGATGACCGCCTGTTTGATCATGTCGGCTGCATCCTCGGGCGTGATGGTCGGCACATGCTCGTAGATCTTGGTGGGCGCAATCATGGGCGTGCGCACCAGCGGCATGTTGATGGTGGTGAAAGACACCCCGGTATCGGCAAATTCCGAGGCAGCGCAACGCGAAAATGCATCCAGGGCCGCCTTGGAGGCCACGTAGGCCGAAAAGCGAGGCGCGTTGGACAGGACACCGATCGACGAGATATTGATGACCTGTCCGCCGCCACGTTCGACCATCACCGGCAAAAAGCCCATGATCAGCTTGAGCGAGCCGAAGTAGTTGAGCTGCATGAGTCGCTCGTAGTCGTGGAAACGCTCATAAGAGAGCTGAATCGAGCGGCGGATCGAACGCCCGGCGTTGTTGACCAGGATATCGACCGCACCATGATCGGCCAGCACCTGTTCGACCAGCTTTTCTCCCTGCCTCATGTCGGCAAGATCGGCGGTGTAATAGAAAGCCTTTCCGCCGTCGGCCTCGATCTCGGCCTGGGTTTCCTTCAAGCCTTCCTCGCCGCGTGCGACGATGACCACCTTGGCCCCGGCCTGGCCCATCATCAGGGCCGTGGCCTTGCCGATACCGGACGAAGCACCCGTGATCAGCACCACTTTGTCGCGTACCTGGCCAGAAAGCGAGCGATCGATGAACAGCTCGGGATCGAGGTGGCGCTCCCAGTAGTCCCAGAGCACCCAGGCATAGTCCTCGAGCGGCGGCACGGCAATTCCCGAACCTTTGAGCGCCTTCTCGGTATCGCGGTTGTCGAAGCGGGTCGGATAGCTGAAGAACCCGAGCATATCCTTCGGGATACCGAGATCCTCGAGCACCTGATTGATAATCCGCCGCACCGGCGGCAACATCGTCAGCCCCTGCTTGACCGGGGCCGGAATGAAGCTGAACAAGCGCGCATCGACACGCATCGACATCAGTGGCGCGTGCGCCGCTTCGGCAAACAGGTTCATGACCTCTCCAATCCGCTTGGGATTCGGGTCGGTCAGGTGAAAGCACTGGCCGTCGAGCTTGGGCTTGTGAGCGATGTAATCCATGGCCTGGGCGACGTAGTCGACCGGCACGATATTGATGCGGCTCCCCTCCAGACCGAGCGTCGGTACCCAGGGGGGCAGCATGCGGCGCATCTTCTGGATCAGCTTGAAGAAATAGTACGGGCCGTCGATCTTGTCGATCTCGCCGGTCTTGGAATGCCCCACAACGATTCCCGGCCGGTAGACTCGCCAGGGAATCGAGCAGGTGCGCCTCACCAGGCCCTCGGACTCGTGTTTGCTGCGGAAATACGGGTGCTGCAACCCGGTCGCCTCTTCGAACATGTCCTCACGGAACGTCCCCTGATAAAGGCCGGCTGCCGCGATCGAGGAAGTGTGGTGGAAGCACTTGGCGCTGATCTTCTCCGCCAGCTGAATGGCGTGCTTCGTACCTCCGATATTGGCCGCCTCGTTCTTTTCGGCGTCCGCTGCCAGATCGTAGACCGCCGCTAGATGGAAGAAATGCCTGACTTTGCCCTTGAGCTTCTCGACATCGGCCTTGCCCACACCCAGGGCCGGCTTGGTCAGATCGCCGGTCACGGCGACCAGCCGCCGCTTGTGATCTCCCCAGCGCTCGTCGACAAGCTTGTTGAACTTGGTCTTCGAGCCCCGGCGCACCAGAACGTAAATCGTTCCCTTCCGCTTGACGAGCTGGTCGATCAGATTGCGACCGATAAATCCGGTCCCCCCAGTGACAAAATAGCTCATTGCTGGCACTCCCTGCGACATGAATGTAGTCAGCCCCAAAGATACCGACTCGTTCGGGATTCCGCCACCACCCGTCGACGCAACCGGGCCGTTGACCCGCCTCGGACGGCATGCTAGAAAGACCGCTACTGGCGACTACAAGGGAAACGATTCGATGAGCGACCTGGAGACACGCTTCAAGCAGGCGGCTGATGACGTCCAGGAGCTTGACCAGCGGCCGGACAATGACACGCTGCTCAAGCTTTATGCACTCTACAAGCAGGGTTCGGAGGGTGACGTCTCCGGGGAAAAGCCGGGATTTTTCGATTTCGTCGGCGTAGCAAAGTACGAAGCCTGGGAGAAGCTCCAGGGCACCGATCCGGAAGAAGCCAAGCAGAAGTACGTCGAGCTCGTCGAGTCGCTGCGGGGCTGAGCCCGGCACTGCCATCCCGGCGGACATGAGCCGGAATACTCGCGAACGCATCCTGAACGCTGCCCTCTTCCTGTTCAATGAGCAGGGAGAACCGCACGTGCCCACCAACCGGATTGCCGACGAGCTGGATATCAGCCCGGGCAACCTGCATTACCACTTCCGCACCAAGGGCGACCTTATCCAGGCGCTGTTCGAGTCCTTCGAGCACCGTATGCTGGAACTGCTGGCCACGCCCGATTCCGGCGATGTCCATATCGAGGATATCTGGCTGTTCCTGCATCTGGTCTTCGAGACCATCGGCGCATATCGCTTCATCTACCGCGACCTCAGCGACCTGTGCGGACGCTTTCGCAGCCTGCAACAACGCTTCCAGGCCATCATCAAACTGTCGATGCAGACCGCCCGCCATCTCAGTGAAGGCCTGGCCGACCAGGGCCAGCTCGAGGCGACCCCCGAGGAGCTCGATGCCCTGGTTCGTAATATTGTCCTGGTCTCGACTTTCTGGCTGTCCTTCGATCAGGTCGCAGAGCGCAACGCAGAGCCGCAGCCGGATCGCGCCGCCTGGCAGGTGATGAGCCTGATTAGTCCATATCTGGTCGGGGAGGCGCGGGAGGAGTTGTCGGAGTTGGCGCGGGCGTATCGCCGGACTTAGAAAATAGAAAAAAGGAAAGGCAGATAGACGACCGCAACAATGTCGCAGGGGCCGACACGGTCATCCTCTATTTTCTATTCACTATCTTCTTTTTTCTAGAGGGCGAATCTCCGGCATCTCGCTCAAAATCTCGTCCAGGCACAATCCAGCCCGCAGTTCCATCGCCCGGACAAAAAAAGACCCGGACAGGGTCCGGGTCGAAATAGCAGCTTTAACCGAGCCGAGGGAGGAAGCCCGGGCTGCTTCGGGGTAGTCTGGAGAAGCTGACTACAAACCTCAGGAAGTGCTCTTGCTCTCGGCAGCCTTGGTCGCGGTCTTCTTGCTTGCGCCGCCAGCCGACTTCTTCTGCTGCTGCGAAAGAGCGCGGACCTCCTTGTTCAACTCGGCGACACGATTGCTGAGCTGGTTGATTTCGTCGGAGGTCGGAACACCGAGGCGCGACAGCGCACGGGCCACGCGCTGCTCGAAAACCTTCTCGAGCTTGTCCCAGTTACTCTGGGCCGACTCGCGCACCTTGCCGACCCGGCTTTCGACGTCGTCTCGAACGCCGCTGACCGTTTCATTAGCCACCTTGCGGCCCTTGCCTTCGAGCTTGCTGCCTTCCTTGACCAGGCGCTCGAACATCTTGTTGCTTTCGCCCACAAACCGGCTACTGGTCTGCTCGACGGTCTTGCGGCTCTGATCGAACAGCTTCTCGCCTTCCTGCTGCGCCATGGCAAAGGCACCCAGGCCGGCCAGCCAGATCTCATGAGCGTAGTCCTGAACCTGCGATGTGGCAGTCTTACGCGCTGCGGTCTTGCGCGTTGCGGTCTTCTTGGCCACCTTCTTCTTGGCAACCTTTTTCTTGGCAGTCTTTTTAGCCATGTCGTCTCAACTCCTTTTCTCCGCCGGTCGGCGGATGTGTCACGTGGATTTGAGTTGTAAGATAAGCCGAGTTTCTAGAGTGGACACACTAATCATGGATACCGCCAAGTGGGCCGTGTTCCCGCACGCCAGCAAGAATTTCCAGTACCCCGGCGACAAGCTTGTCCAGGCCTGGGATGAGCTCCACCGCGGCGACGCCGAGCCACTCCCGGACGAACCCGCCATACTCGAGGCCTGGCGCCGCTTTCATGCCGGGGACTTCTCCGGAGCGGTGACGCTTGCCGACGAGACCGGCCTCGAGGCCCATGCCGTGGCCAATAAGGCCAGCGGCATCTATGCCGATTATCTCGAAGAGGATGAGAATTCCCAGGTTGCCATCTACCAGGACGGTATCCGGCGCGCCGAAGCGGCTATTCGGGAATGGGACGACGACGCCAACGCCCACTACTTTCACGCCTTCCTGCTCGGCCGCTACAGCCAGAGCATCTCGATCGGGCGGGCCCTGACACAGGGTATCGCTGGCAAGGTGCGCGAATCGCTGGAAAACGCTCTCTCGCTGGCTCCCGAACACGCCGAGGCGCATACTGCGCTGGGGCTCTACCACGCAGAAATCGTCAACAAGGTCGGCAGGATGGTCGGCAAGCTCACATACGGCGCCAGTGCCGACAAGGCGCTCGAACACTTCGAACGGGCCCTGGAGCTGACCCCGAAGGCTCCCATCGCACACATCGAGTACGGCAACGGCCTGCACCTGCTGTTCGGTGACGACCGCCTGGACGACTCCAACGCGGCCTACGAGAAGGCCGCGGCCATCAAGCCCATCGACGCGATGCAGAAGCTGGATGTGGAATTTGCCAGGGCGTCTATTTAGGTTCTCTGGTTCGCTGGTTCGCTGGTTCAGCGACTGTATCGGCGGCCCGCGCACAATAGGCGGCAAAGCCGTCCCGCAATGATTCCAGCTATCGAACTAGCGAACTAGCCAACCAGCGAACCAGCCAACTATTCCTCGTCGATCCACTCGTGCATCATCTCGGCCATCTCCGGCTCAGGCGGCTCTGCCTGCGGCCCCAGCAGCATGGCCAGGTGCAGCAGGTTCTCGAACTCGCGGCTGAAATTAACCACCACGTTTTGCGGATCAGGCACCAGTCGATTGTCCGTAATCAAGCCGGAAAACACCTTTCCGTTATAGCTGATGATGCTGATGCCCATGCCCACCGATCCGGTCTGGGGAACCCAGACCATCATTTCGCGAATCTTGGCGCCGGCCATGTAGAGCGGTGCCTGTGGACCCGGCACATTGGTCAGCACGGAAGAAGCCTTGCGGCTGAACAATTCGAGTGCCGGCTTCTGCAATGAGGCCGGCCCCATGCCGAGTGCGGCGAGAAGCCCCAGGGACATCATCGCCTGCCTGGAATTCTTGAGCTCGTGCATGAACTCCGCTACACGATAGACCCTGGCCAGGGGGTTACTCTCTGCAACCGGGAGCTCGAGGAACACCAGGCCGAAGTGGTTTCCCAGATCGCGGGCATGTTCCAGTGGGCGGAGGTTCACCGGCACCGTGGCCCGCATGGTAACCAAGGACGGGTCATCACCGCATTCAATCATGTAGCGATGCAGCGCCCCGCTCATGACCGCAATGAGTACGTCGTTGACGGTACAGCCAAGCGCCTTGCCGACGGCCTTGACCTCCTCGAGGTCGATTGGATCAGCCCAGGCGACGTTCTTGCGCACGCCCAGCGTGCCCTTGAAGCGTGACGGCGGATCGTCCGGTAGCAGCAACACGTTGATCAATTCCGCGCTCAGGTCGGTGGCGATACCGGCGTAATCACCTGCCAGATGGGGCTCGCGCACCATCTGTGCGACCTCCTCCAGCATCTTGTAGCTGAAGTGCCCCACTGCGTCGATTCCCTCCCGTGCCGGCGCCATCAGGCGGCGGAATATGTTCGACTCCGCCGCTCTTCGCTCCTTCAAGCGCTCGGGATTGATGAGCCGCAACGACTTTTCGGGATCGGACTCGGTCAGTGACAGCAACACCTCCACCAGCGCAATACCGTCGGCATAACAGTGATGGATACGACTGATGATCGCCGGACCACCCTCGTAGTTCTCGACCAGATGGAACTGCCAAAGCGGCTTGGTCTTGTCCAGAGGGGTGGAAGCGAGTTGGGAGACCAGCTCCTCGAGCTCGACCTTGCCGGCCTTTCCCGGAAGCGCGGTGCGCACGATGTGGGCACTGGGCTCGAACAGTTCGTCGGTTTCCCACCAGCAACCGCGGGTGGATTCGACGGCCTTCTGGCGAAACCGTCGAAAAGCCAGGAAACGATTGACCAGCACATCACGAAACACCTCGAAGGCGATCGGCTCATCGAGCATGATCACACCGGTGATCATCATCAGATTGGTCGGCTGCTCCATGCGCAGCCAGGCGATATCGACCTTGGAAATCGGCTCACGCGTTGGGCTGGTCACCAGAATCTTTCCCTCAAGAATACGTCATGGAATTCTTTCACGCCCGTTCGCGACGGTCAACGCGCACTCGGGCAGGCTCTGCCCATTCGTAGCGACCGCTTCAGTGAACTTGTCTCTGGCCACTCTGCTGGGCCGCGTTGCCTGCCAGGTCGTAGGGCAGCTTCACCTGGTCCAGCCCGAATTGCTTGAACACCGGCTGAAGCTGGTGATGAATCAGGGGATAGAGCTGGCGTGTCAGGGTGGCGTGATTCTCCTTGAAAGTATCGAACCCGATCGGCTCACCCTGGAATTGCTCGTAAACCACCTGCAGAACCAACTCGATGGTGAACAGCGGCTGGTCGGCACTGTCCGATTCCCGGCTGCCCCGGCATAGCAGGCGCGCCGTCACCTGGTAATGCGGCAGATCACCCTCGTAATGCATCTCGAGCGGCGTGAGCTTGAGCTCCACCTTGGCACTGAAGGGCTCGTCCGGGGGCACGATTTCCCGCAGTTCCGCATTGAGGCGGGTTAGCTGGGTGTGCGCGAGAGAAAAACGGTCTAGCAAATTGATCATGAAAGTTCCACACGGCGGGAGCGAATACACAGAGATGGCCCTGATCCCGAGGGGTTTCAAGCTCCGTCTCCTGCCCCGCAAAGGAAAGCGCCCGCACGGTGGCGGGCGCTTGGGGCTGCATCAACGCCGTTGAAACTTCATGGCGTGAAGGTCGTCGTATCCACTGCGTCTGACTCGCCGCCGCTTTCACCGAAGCTCAGCGGCAGATAGTCGTTGACCAGCCACCGACGCAGCTGGTTGGTATAGAAGGGGCTCACCAGCACGCCACTGCGGCCACCGGGCAGGATTTCCGAAACGTTGGGGGTGCCGGGCGTCATTTCGGCAACCGTACGACGCGCCGGGCCCGAGCCGAACATGAAGTCGTTGAGCCCGTCGGCCCGAACGCTGTGCGAGGAAGCGTCCACCGTCTGATAGCCACCCGCTCGAGCCACCCCAGGCAGACCCTCTCCGAGGTCACTCAGGCCGCCACCGTTGGGTACGTTGAACGGATCGCTGCCCAGCGGGTGACTGAAGACAATGCGGTGCAGCTTGCCCCAGCGATAGTCGCTCTGGTCAGTAGAGTTGCCGAATGCCGGCGCGAACTCGTCGCTGGCCAGCAATTCGAGCGATTGCGCCAGACTCGCAAGCAGGATCGTATCGCGCGCCGAAGCCATGTCTGGCGCCTCTTCGACATTGAAGAAAGGCACGCCGGAAGCACCGAAGCCTCCATTTTCGTCAAAGCCGGCCAGCAGGTTGTGGAACGCACGCAGGGCGTCGCTCGAACCCGGTCGGTGGTCACCAAGCTGGAGAGCGTCGAGCGTTGAATCGATCGTACTGCCGATCACCTGGCCGCGCCAGACCGAGTAGATGGTCGCCGCCACGCTGTTGGCAACTTGCTCCGCCGAGGGCTCACCGCTGCCGGCCGGGCTGCCCGGATCCCAGCCTTCGGCCAGACCCGTGGGGGTGGAAAAGTCCCACTCGGCCAGACGGCCAACGGCTTCCTGAACACCCGGATCGAGCGCGAACTGCGCCAGACCCGGCCAGGCATCTTCGCCGGTGGCGTTCTCGAAGGCCTCGAGAATATAGGGCACGATCAACTCAGCATCGAACATCTGGTTGTTGGCCTGCAGGGCCTTCATATCGTCCACGGTGACCGAACCCGAGGCGACCAGGTCTTGCAGCTCGCGGTCGATACGCGCCATGCGCAGTTCCGAATAGGACGGGTTGAGATAGTAGATGCCGTTGCCGCCCGGTCGGAGCTGGTTGAGCGGGTTATTGTCCAGCGTCGTACCAACGGGGTCGTTGTTGGCATTGGCAATATAGCCCCAGGGCGGATTGACGACCTGCGGCATTTCCGACTTGGGCAGCGAGGCGAATGGCGCCGCGCGTGTGGAGTCTTCGTTGGCGGGCAGCCAGTCATGGCCGAGAGCACCCGAGCCGTCGCGCAGCAGGAACGGCGGGACGCCACCTCCAACGGTGTTGTTCTGCAGATCCTCGCGCAGCGGTACGGCACCGGTGGTGAAGTAGGCGATATTGCCTTCCACGTCGGCATAGGCGACGTTCTGCGATCCGAAGGTCCAGTTATCGATAACCGCCCTGAATTCTTCCATGTTGCTGGCGCGCTCGAAGCCCCTGATCGAAGACAATTCGAAGCTTGCGCCCCAGCCGGCGTACTGGATGGAAATGGCCGAACTTGAATCGGGCTGGGCAACGATCGGCCCGTTGTTCCGGCGCGGAACCAGGAAGGTGATGCCGCCGGAATCATAGCCGACCTCCGCCCGATTGACGTTGTCCATTTCGCCGTCGCCGAGACCGTTGACGAAGTAGCTCTGGAAAGCGTAGAGCACTTGCTCTTCGCCGTCTTCATGGACGGTATGCGTGGGCAGGCCGTAACTGTTGGTCAGGATGTCTTCCTGGAAGTAATCGGTAACGTCGATGTTGTGGTTGGTCAGGCCCCAGCAGATGTTGAGGTTGCAACCCAGCAGGTTCAGGGGCGTGCCGGGCGGCGTAACGCCGCTGACGACCCGGTCTTCGTCACGAATGACAATATTCTCGTTGATCATCAGCGCCGGCATGTCCAGGCCCAGGTGCGGGTCGTTGGCCATGACCGGGAAACCGCTTTCGGTGTGCTCACCCGAGACGACCCACCAGTTCGATCCGGCGCGATTCTCGGCCCGACCGATCGTGGTACCCAGAAGCGGGATATTGCGGACACGCTCCATGTAGCCATTCAGGCTGTCGACGACCGCGTCATCGAGCTGCGGCAGGTTCTGCCAGCCGCCCTTGGCCGAAGATTCACTGCCGCTTGACTGCAGCGTCGACTCCTTCGACTCGGGGACCGGAATGATGCCGGCCGACTCGAAGAAATCGGGAATGCTGATGCGGTCATCCATCGGCGCGCTGCGCGAGAGATCCTCGGAAAACAGCGCCCGGCCGTCGAAACCGACCGCATCACCCACGCCCTGGTAGTTGGCGAGGCGAATGGTGCGATCGACCACGCCGGAATCGAAAGACAACTGGAAGGCCAGCAGTTTGCCGATAATGAGGGAATCCACCGGCGACCATCGCTCGACCTGGGTCAACTCCAGGGCGCCGTATTCCGGCGGCAGCTCATCGGCCGCAGCCAGGAAGGCGTTGACGCCGTCGGCATAGGCCTTCACCCAGTCCTTTTCATCGGCCGTCATGTGCTGCCAGGTTTCGAGCGCTCCGCGCCGCAGTCCCAGTGTGCGGAGTTCGATATCGCTGCTCAGCGCGCCCTCACCCAGCAGTTCAGCCAGAGTGCCGGAAGCGACCCGCCGAAGGTAGTCCATCTGGAAGAGACGGTCGCGCGCGTGCAGAAAGCCGCGCACGTAATTGACGTCGTGCTCGCTGTCCCCGACGATCGTCGGTATGCCATTGGCGTCGGTGTGAACCGTGACCGGCGCCGACAGCGCCGGCATGGGCACCGACTGCGCGTTGAGGCCGGCAGCCAGCGCCAACCCCCCGAAGAGTGTGATCAGCTTCTTCATTCTTTAAGTACCCCTGCTTGTTGTGATATTCGGTCTGCTGATTATGGCACAACTGCCGCGAGCCCCCTCCAGGCACCTGATGGGCACCTTTGCCCCCAATCTGCCCGCTTTTCCCCCGCGGCGGACTTGCTTGATGGAGATTTCCTCCCGGTGCGCCCAAGCGCTTATAATACGCCCCCGCTTCGGAGCGACCGGCCGGTGCTCCGAATCCCGGAAAATCACAAAGAGAGGAGTCGTCATGGCGCAGACCGCCGCCGCCTTCAAGGTGGACTATTTCCAGTTCCTCAAGCCCGACGGCAAGCTGGTTGAAGACCAGCAGGTGCCGGCGCTGGCCAAGGATTTCGATCGGCTCACCGAGCTGTACAAACTGATGGTGCTCACGCGCAGTTTCGACAAGAAAGCCGTCGCCCTGCAGCGCACGGGCAAGCTGGGCACCTATGCCTCCAGCCTGGGACACGAGGCCGCCCACGTCGCCATCGGCGCGTCGATGAGAGAAGAAGACTGCTTCGCCCCCATGTACCGAGAGTACGGCGCGCAGTTCTACCGCGGCGTAAAAATGTCGGAAGTCCTGCTTTACTGGGGCGGCGACGAACGCGGCAGCGATTTCAGTGGGCCCAAGCACGATTTCGCCTGGTGCGTGCCCATCGCGACCCAGTGCCTGCATGCCGCCGGCGCCGCGCTGGCCTACAAGCTCAAGAAGGAAGATCGCGTGGCCGTCACGGTGGTCGGCGACGGCGGCTCATCCAAGGGCGATTTTCTCGAGGCCATCAACGCCGGCAGCGCCTGGAAACTTCCGCTGGTGCTTGTGATCGTCAACAACCAGTGGGCGATTTCAGTGCCGCGCAAGAAGCAGAATACCGCCGCGACCCTGGCGCAAAAGGGCATTGCCGGCGGTCTGCCCAGCATTCAGGTCGACGGCAACGACCTCATCGCCTGCCTCTGGGCCATGGACAAGGCGGTCAACGCCGCTCGCCAGGGCAAGGGCGCCTTCGTGATCGAAATGCTCACCTATCGACTCAGCGACCACACCACGGCCGACGACGCCCGTCGCTACCGGCCCAGCGACGAAGTCGACGAGGCCTGGGACAAAGAACCGCTGTCGCGCCTCAAGAGCTACCTGGTCGAACAGGGCGCCTGGAGCGAAGAGCAGGAGGAAGAATTGCTGGCCGAGTGCAAGCAATGGGTGCAGCAGGCTGCGGACGAATACCTCGAAATGATCGAAAACGATCCGCAACCGGTAACCGCCATGTTCGACTACATGTTTGCGGACCTGCCGCACGACCTGATCGAGCAGCGCAGCTACGCACAAGACTACGCCGAGGACGGAGGGCAGCACTAATGGCAGCGATTACCCTGATTGACGGCATCACCATGGCGCTTGCCCGGGCCATGGAGGAAGACCCGTCCGTGGTCATGTTCGGCGAAGATGTCGGCGTCAACGGTGGTGTCTTTCGAGCCACCGCCGGTCTGCACGACAAGTTCGGCGACGAGCGCGTCATCGATACCCCGCTGGCTGAGGTGATGATCGCCGGCATGAGCGTGGGCATGGCTTCCCAGGGCATCAAGCCTGTCGCCGAGGCGCAGTTCTGCGGCTTCACCATGCCGATGATCGACCACATCATGTGCCACGCCGGCCGCCTGCGCAATCGCACCCGCGGCCGCATGAGTTGCCCGATGGTGCTGCGTTTTCCCTCCGGCGGCGGCATTCACGCACCGGAACATCACTCCGAAAGCCCCGAGGCGCTTTTCGCTCACATGCCCGGGGTCCGGGTCGTGATTCCATCCTCGCCCTCGCGTGCCTACGGCCTGATGCTGGCGGCCATCCGCGACCCCGATCCGGTCATCGTCATGGAACCCAAGCGTATCTACCGCTGGCAGAAGGAAGAAGTGGTCGACGACGGTGAAGAGCTGCCGATGGATGTCTGCTACACCCTTCGGGACGGCAACGACATCACCCTGGTCACCTGGGGTTCGATGGTCAAGGAGACCCAGGAAGCGGCCGACCAACTCGAAGAGCAGGGACTGAGCGTGGAAGTGATCGACGTGGCCACGGTCAGCCCGCTCGACATGGAAACGATTATCGAGTCGGTCGAGCGCACCGGTCGTTGCGTGATCGTGCAGGAGGCGCCCAGGCACTGCGGCGTGGCGAGCGAGATCGCCGCCGGCCTCGCGGACGCCGGCATCTGGCACCTGCACGCGCCGGTCAAGCGCGTTTGCGGCTACGATGTGATCATGCCGCTGTATCGAAATGAAATGAAATACATGCCCAGCGTCCGGCGGATCGTCGACGCGGCCAAAGAGATTCTGGAGGTTTCATGAGCGTTTTCAATCTGCCCGATCTCGGTGAAGGCCTGCCTGACGCCGAAATCGTCGAATGGCTGGTTTCCGAGGGTGACGAGGTCGAGGTCGACCAACCGCTGGTATCGATGGAAACGGCCAAGGCCGTGGTCGAGGTTCCAAGCCCGTTCGACGGCAAGGTGGTCAAGTTTCATGGCGGTCCCGGCGATGTGATCAAGACCGGCGCCCCGCTGGCCGAGTTCGAAGTCAAGGGCGATGCTGGTACCGACGCTTCCACGCAGGACGAACCGCCGGCTACCGAAGCCGCGGCTGAGAAGGAACAGCCGAGCGAACCCGCAAGCGAAGAATCGCAGCCGGAAGCGGCCGAGTCCGAACCCGCCGAGAGCGAAGAGCGCGAAGATTCCGGTACCGTCGTCGGCAAGATGCAAGCCGGAGGCGAAGTGTTGCAGGAGCGCACCTCCACCGTCGGCGGCGTCAAGGTCACTCCGGCGGTGCGCGCCCTCGCACGCAAGCACAAGGTGGATCTCAGCCAGGTCACGCCCACCGGCGCCGACGGCGTCGTCACCGCCGCCGATGTCCGCAAGGCGGCCGAGGAAGGCAGTGCGCCAGCGCAGCCTCGTCAGTCGCAGCAAGCCAGCCGTTCAGAACCGGATTTTCCGACCAACGCCGAGCGCGATCAGAAACCCGAAACCGGCACCTCGAGCCAACCCGCGGCCGCTGCGAGCGGCGAGTGGGAACCGCTGCGAGGCACCCGCCGCACCATGGCGCGTGCCATGAGTGAATCGCACAAGCGCGTGGTGCCGACCACGCTGATGGACGATGCCGATATTCACGCCTGGCGAGCCGGCGAGGACGTCACTTTCCGCCTGCTGCGCGCACTCGCAGCCGGGGCAAAAGCCGAGCCGGGGCTCAACGCCTGGTTCGACGACGAACAGAACATGCGTATGGTGCACAAGGGCATGGATGTCGGCATGGCGGTCGACACCGCCGACGGCCTGTTCGTGGCGCGGCTCAAGGGCGTGCACAACGGTTCGCGCGAAGACATCCGCGGCGAGATCAACCGCCTGAAGGAAAACGTCAAGAGCCGCAGCATTCCCCCCGAGGACCTCAAGGACTACACCATCATGCTGTCCAACTTCGGGGTGTTCGCCGGGCGCTACGCCACGCCGATCATCAATCCGCCCTGCGTGTCCATCGTCGCCGCGGGCGTGCTGCGCCACGACGTGGTCCCGGTTCTCGGCGGCATGGAAGTACACCGGATGATTCCGCTGTCGCTGACCTTCGACCACCGCGCCTGCACCGGCGGCGAAGCGGCGCGCTTCCTCAGGGCCATGATCGCCGACCTATCGAAAGCAGATTAAAGGCCGAAAAACATGCAACCACGGAAATCACTGAAAACACGGAATGTCATCAGCAGATCCCTTTTGACCTCCGTGATTTCAGTGTCTTCCGTGGTTCATTGTTTTCCGGAACCGGCATAAGAGGATGAAGTCGCAAATCCAGCCCAACATGATTATCGGCGCCTGTGAGTGGGTCGCCCTGCCCGATCTCGGGATCAGTCAGCTGCGCGCGCGGGTTGATACCGGCGCCAAGACCTGCGCGATGCATGCCAGCGACATCGAGCAGATCGAACGTGACGGCATCAAGCTGGCGATCTTCCACGTCCCTATCGGCCGCCACGAGACCGTTCGCTGGCAGCGCTGTGAAGCCGAGGTGCGCCGGATTCGCCGGGTGCGCAACACCTCCGGTGAACTGGAAGAGCGCCTGACCATCCGAACCCCACTGGTGGTCGGTCATTCGCGCTGGGATGTGGACATTACCCTGACCAATCGTGAGAAAATGCGCTATCGTATGTTGCTGGGCCGCACCGCCATGGAAAACCATGCGCTGGTGTACCCGGCACGCACGTTCCTGCAGGGCAAGCCGCGCCTGTAAGCTTCATTCGAACACCCAGGGGTTCGCCGACCATGCGCATCGCCATTCTCTCCCGCAGCCGCCGTATTTACTCCACTCGCCGCCTGGTCGAGGCTGCCAAGGAACGGGGACACGACGTACAAATCGTCGATACGCTGCGCTGCTACATGAACATTGCCTCGCACCGGCCGACGATCCACTTCCGCGGCGATCCGATCGAGCCATTTGACGCGGTCATTCCGCGCATCGGCGCATCCGTCACTTTCTACGGCACCGCCGTGCTGCGGCAGTTCGAAATGATGGGCACCTTCCCGCTCAATGAATCGGTGGCGGTCACCCGCTCGCGGGACAAGCTGCGTTCGCTGCAGCTTCTGTCGCGCAAGGGCCTCGGCCTTCCGGTAACCGGATTCGCCTACGCCACCAAGGACATCAACGACCTGATCCAGATGGTCGGCGGCGCACCCCTGGTCGTGAAAATGCTCGAAGGCACCCAGGGCATCGGCGTGGTGCTGTGCGAGACCAAGAAGGCCGCCGAGTCGGTGCTGGAAGCCTTCATGGGCCTGAACGTGTCGATCATGGTGCAGGAATACATCAAGGAAGCCGGTGGTGCCGACATCCGATGCTTCATCGTCGGTGGCAAGGTCGTCGCGGCCATCAAGCGGCAGGCCCAGCCGGGCGAATTCCGCTCGAACCTGCATCGCGGCGGATCCGCCAGCCTGATCAAGATCACGCCCGAGGAGCGCTCCACGGCCGTACGCGCGGCCAAGATCATGGGCCTCAACGTCGCCGGCGTTGACCTGCTCCGCTCCAACCACGGCCCGCTGGTGATGGAGGTCAACTCCTCGCCCGGCCTGGAAGGCATCGAGACGGCCACGGGTAAGGATGTCGCCGGCCTGATCATCAGCTTCATGGAAAAAAACGCCCAGAAGAACAAGACGCGTACCCGCGGAAAGGGCTGATTCGGCGGTCTACAACCCGAACGAGACTGCGGGGTGGCCTACAGCCACCCCGCCTTTTTATCCGCATCGCGCCCGCGCAGAAATGTTCAGAGGTTCCTTAGAACTCCAGGCGATCGAATTCCCGGATATTGACCAGCATCTCGTGGACCCCCTTCTCCATTCCGCGACGATCGGTCGCTTCGGCCAGGCGCCGGATGCTGTCGACGATGGCGATCCACCAGTTCATGTGCGTGGCCGAAAGCTGGGCAGCCACCGCAACCAGGTCTCGCGTCATCGACAGCGACTCCTCGCCCTCCCGCTTGAGCGCCACCAGGCTGTCCAGGTCGGGGTGCTTGTGTTCGAGTTCACTGAGCATGCGGTCGATTACCCGGGGGTCGCGCTCGAGTTCCTTCGAGGAAGTCGGCTCCGTGTTGGGTTCCAGGAAGGCGATGTCGAGCAGCGACAGCAGGTCACGAAACGAACCGCGAAGGCTCAGCCACATCTGCTGCCGACGCCGATGCTCCAGGTAGCGCTGGATCAGGCCGAGCAGACCGACCAGGAAGAAAGCCTCGATGCAGAATACGACCAGCTCCGGCGACAACTCCTCGCGAAACTGCCCCCCACCGGTGCCGTAAACAAAATACAGCCACAGGCTGACCCCCGTGAGCCCGAAGATCACCATTAGGACGATGATGAACAGGCGACTCATGACTCCGCGTCCGGCGGGATTTCGTCGTCGTCACGGGCGAACGCCCGCACCACCCGAGCGATGCGTTCGGCCTCCTGCGCGGTCAGATCCAGCGGCAGGTTGGCCACGTAGACCGTTTCGTCCTCGCGCAACGCTATAGGAACGATATTGGAAGGGTTTTCGGTCGATTCCAGGGTAATGCGTTCGGCCATCTCACGCTCGGGGCTGAGCGAGCCACGTGGAATGGCGCGGCGCCGCTCGCCGCCGACACTCTGGAAGCCGGCCGGGTTCTCGTTCCAGGCCAGGAAGTCCGCCTGCGCCATCCGAACCCGTTCGGCATACAGCGACAGGGCCTCGCTGCGAATGCTGGAACCTTCGAGCTTGTGGAAACGTGAGGCCAGTTCGTCGACATCGAGCTTGCGCAAATCGGCGCGCTCTTCCTCGGTCAGTTCCGCCGCCAGCTGTTCGACCGCCTTCCTGCGCGCCCGCGCCACCGCCGGATTGATCAGCCCCTCCATCCCGGCGTGCTTGAGGAACTCCAGCAGTCTGTCTACCGAATAAGAACCATCGGGCATCATTACAGACGTCTCCCTCTGATCAGCCGGCAGTATATCAACGTCTCGACCGCAGCCAACGCAACAGCCAGGCGACGCCGAGAGCGGCCAGCAGCACCAGGTAAGCGCTGACCACGGCGATGATATTGCGATTGAGATCGTCGAACGCCAGCGTCAGGTGCAGCCCGACCAACACCGCTCCGGCCACTACCACTGCCAGGAGCGCCGGCAGGCGGTCGGCCAGCCAACGGCGGCCCGTCAAGCCCCGCGGCCCGGAGTAGGCGTAAAGCCACAGCAGGAACAGCGTGACCGGAAGCAGGATCAGGGCATCAATCAGCATCGACATCTCCAATCATCCATTGTTTCATCAGGTGCCAACCGGCGCGTTCATGCGCCTGCCCGCAAACAGGCCGGCAGCGCCGGCAGCCAGCCAGCACGCGAGCGACACGGCCACGTACCCGGCGGCAATGGCCGGCTCGTCCACCAGGGCAAGCGATTCCAGCGCAAAGGTCGAGAAGGTGGTCAGGGCGCCGCAGAAACCGGCCATCAGGCCCAGTGCAATTGCCGGTGGCAGCCGGTGACGTCTGGCAGATTCGCTGAACGCCAGCACTAGGCCGATGAGGAATGAACCGCCTGAATTGATCGTTAGCAAAGCCAACGAAAACTCCCCGGACTGCCCCGACCACAAGGCCAACACCAGTGCACGCAGCAGGCCACCGGCAACGCCACCGACAGCGACGGCAACATAGACGCCAACCGAAGGCCCCAGCCTCACGACAGCCCCGCCATATGCGCGGCAAGTAGCCAGCCGGCCCAGGCCAGAAGCAGTCCGCCGACCATGGAAGTCAGGACGTAGGCAACCGCCCTGCCCCGACGGCCCGACTGCCAGAGACCCAGCGTTTCCAGCGAAAAAGACGACACGGTGGTGTAACTGCCCAGAAAGCCCGTAGCCAGGAAACTCGCCGCGAGCTCGTGCGATTGCCAGGCACTGCCGGCAAACAACCCGGCCAGGCCGCAACCGCTCAGGTTGACCCCCAGCGTGGCCAGCAGGGGAAAGCGGGAGTCGATGCGCAGTACCCACTGCCCCATTGCAAATCTCGACACCGCACCGAGCCCGCTGCCCAATGCGACCAGGGCAATCTCGACCATCTTCAGGCGGAAACGAGTTCGAAAGCGAGTTCCGGTAGACCCTCGATGTGCGCGCGCACGCGCTGGCCCGGATCGAGCGCCGAGACCCCGGCCGGCGTACCGGTAAATACTGCGTCGCCGGCGGCCAGCGTGACCGTCCGCGACAACTGTGCGAGCAGTTCGGGAACGGCCCAGATCATCTGACCCAACTCGGCCGACTGACGCCGATCGCCGTCGACAGAGAGCCCGATGGCGCTTTCCGGGCCGGGTTGCCAGCCGGCCGCGGGCACGATCATGCCCACCGGCCCCGACTGATCGAAGCCCTTGCTCATCTCCCAGGGCTGGCCAGCCTGCTTGGCCCGGGCCTGGACATCGCGCCGCGTCAGGTCGACGCCGACGGCATAGCCGAAGATCACAGCCTTCGCCTCCTCCGGCGAGATATCCCGACCACCCCCAGCCAGAAAGACGACGAGTTCGACTTCGTGGTGCAGCTCACCGGTGTCGGGTGGATACTTCACTTGATCGACATGCACCAGCGCCTGGGCCGGCTTGGAAAAGAACACCGGCGCCGAGCGCTCGGGATCGACGCCCATCTCGCGGGCGTGCTCGGCATAGTTTCGCCCCACGCACCAGGCATGCCGCACCGGATAAGCCCGACCGTCGCTGACCGGCAGCATGGGCGGACGCCATATTACGGCTTCTTCACTCATCCAAGCGATCGAATGCCTACGGCCTCGCGCAGCTCGGCGATGAACGGCCGGCTGAGCTCACGCGCCCGCTCGGCGCCGCGCTCGAGCTCTTTCTGGACCTTGTGCGGATTGTTGATCAATGCCTCGTATCGCTCCCGCGGCCCCTCGAGTTCGGCATTGATCAGTTCGAACAATTGCTGCTTGACCTCGCCCCACGCGATCCCGTCGGCGAAGGCCTGGCGCATCGCCGCGCGCTGGCGCTCGCCGGCGAAGGCCGCGTAGACCGAATACACCGCGGCGGAATCGGGATCCTTGGGCTCGCCGGGTTCCTGGGAGTTGGTCTTGATCTTCATGATCGCCTTGCGCAGCTTCTTCTCGGACAGCCACAGCGGAATCGTGTTGTCGTAGCTTTTCGACATCTTGCGTCCGTCGGTGCCCGGCAGCGTGGCAACGTGTTCGTCCACCTCGGCTTCGGGCAGCGCGAAGTGCTCACCGTAGCGATGATTGAATCGCTGGGCGATATCGCGAGCCATTTCCAGATGCTGTACCTGGTCCTTGCCAACCGGCACGCGATGCGCGTTGAACATCAGGATGTCGGCGGCCATCAGCACCGGATAGGAGAACAGGCCCATCGTGATCCCCCAGTCCGGGTCGTCTCCGGCCTCGACATTCTCGTCGACCGCCGCCTTGTAGGCATGCGCCCGGTTCATCAGGCCCTTGGCCGTCACGCAGGTCAACAGCCAGGTCAATTCCGGAATCTCGGTGATATCCGACTGGCGGTAGAAGACCGACCGGGAAGTATCCAGCCCCAGCGCCAGCCAGGTCGCGGCGATCTCCAGCGTGGACTGCTGTACCCGTGCCGGCTCATCGCACTTGACCAGGGCGTGGTAGTCGGCCAGGAAATAGAACGAATCGGTCTCGGGATCGCGGCTGGCGGCAATGGCCGGCTTGATCGCACCGACGTAATTGCCGAGGTGCGGCGTGCCGGTGGTGGTAATTCCGGTAAGAACGCGCTTGTGGGCAGTCATGGGCTGGAATCTGGCGTCGTGTAAAAGGCGTTATTGTAAGCGCTCGAACACAGCCGCCGGAATCCAATCATGACGCGTGAACTGATCGAAGCCACCTACCTCGCAACTCGCCCGGAACTCGATCCCGAGGAGCTCGCGGGACGCATCGCGCGCGAACAGAGCCTCGAAATCGTGCGGGAACTGATTCCCGACGATATCCGCGCGCGCTTGCTGGGGCACGTCCTCGGGGTCGACCGGGTCGATGGCCACCACTGGCATCTGCGGATCGGTTATCCGGTCGAGCTCGCGAGCGGACAATTGGGCCAGCTTTTTCAACTCCTCTACGGCAACGTGTCCTTTTATCCGCGCATCCGTGTTACCAGCTTGAGCCTGCCGGAATCACTGCTCAGCGATTATCCGGGCCCCATCGGGGGTATTGACGGCATCCGGCGGATCACCGGCGTCCATGACCGCGCCATGCTGATGACCGCCCTCAAACCACGAGGCAGCAGCCCGGAGCATTTAGCCGACATCGCCCGGCGCTTTGCGCTGGGTGGGGGCGATTTGCTCAAGGATGATCAGAACCTGGTCGAACGCGACATTCAGAGCTTTTTGAAACGAATTAACTTATGCTCTCAATCCATTGAAAAGTCAAGAGATATTACTGGCAAAACATGCCTCTATCTGCCGCACGTCGCCGGCAGCGGCGATCATCTCAAGCGACAGCTCGAAGCCGTGGCCTTGGCCGGCCTGCATGGCGTGGTTCTGTGCCCCTGGGTCATGGGCCTGGAAACCGCGGCCACTGCAGCACGTGAATTCGAACTGATGTGGCTGGCCCACCCGGCGCTCGCCGGCACCTTCACCGAGCCCCGGGACCGGGGTATCGCAACGGACGTCCTTCTCGGCACACTGGCCCGCGTCGCCGGCGCGGACATCAGCATTTTTCCGGGCCGAGGCGGACGGATCAGTTCGAGCCACGACGACGAGTCGGATACCTGCCGGGCGCTGACGTCCACCCTGGGCTCGCTTGGCGCCACCCTGCCCTGCACCGGCGGCGGCAAGCGGCTCGACCAGGTCGGCGATGCCGGCCGGCGCCTGGGTCCGGACTACGCCGTTCTGGTGGGCGGCGACCTGCTCAGGCAGGGGGATGAACTGGAGGCGGCCACCCGCCAGGCGATCGCCGAGCTCGCCTGAAAACGATCAGGCCTGTCTCGCTTCCGGAAGGACCGGAATGGGTTCCATGTCGTCGTCGACGGCCACCATCGCAAGGTGGCCCTCGATCGCGAGTTTCTGGGCGCCGCTGCGCGAATCCTCCAGCAGGATCTGAACGCGAACCGTCAGCGAGGTATTGCCCACTCGCGTCACCTCGCCGATAAGCTCCACGATGGCACCCTGTGGAATGGCCACCTTGAAGTCGACCCGATCCATGGACACGGTCACGATCTGGCAGCGGGAGAATCGGGTGGCCGTCAGGAAGGCCACTTCGTCCATCCACTTCAGCGCTGTGCCCCCGTAGAGCGTGCCGATGGGGTTGGTGTCCTGCGGGAACACCAGCTTGGTAATGCGCGTGCGTGATCGTTCGATGCGGTCGTTGTGATCTTCCATGCTGGCAAGTATACGCGAGCAGCACAGAACGCATGCATCGCCCAAGGATATAGCTTTGATAGTTATTTGATATGATCTCGCGCCATGAATCTCCGCGCGCTTCAGTACCTTATCGCGCTCGCCGACGTCCGGCATTTCTCACGGGCCGCGGAGCACTGCCATGTCAGTCAGCCGACGCTGAGCACCCAGATCCGAAAACTCGAGGAAGAGCTCGAGGTGCAGCTCGTTGAACGCCACCCGCGGCAGGTCATGCTGACTCCCGTGGGCGAGGAGATCGTCGGCCGCGCCCGCACGCTGATCGGAGAGATGGAAGCCATTCGCGCCATAGCGCGCCGCTCCCATGATCCGCACAGCGGAACCGTGCGCATCGGCATCTTCCCGACCCTGGCACCCTATTTCCTTCCGCACGTGATTCCGAACATTCGCCACGCATTTCCGAGGCTTACCCTTCGGCTGTACGAGGAAAAGACCGAGGACGTCATCAACATGCTCGCCGAGGGAAAGCTGGACGCCGGCCTGCTGGCGCTACCCCTGACTGCGGACTGGCTGGAGAGCCGGGTTCTGTTCGAAGAGCCCTTTGTCCTGGCGGTTCCCGCCAACCATCCCCTGGCTTCGGTACCCGAAGTGGACATGGATGATCTGGCCGACCAGGAGCTACTGCTGCTCGAAGATGGTCACTGCCTGCGTGAGCAGGCGCTGGAAGTCTGTCAGCTCACCGGCGCGCAGGAAAAGATGGACTTTCATGCCACCAGTATGGAAACGCTGCGTCACATGGTGGCGGCGAACGCCGGCATCACGCTGATGCCGACCCTGGCCATCAAACCGCCTCTGGCCAGCACAGAAAACCTCGTCACCCGCCCATTCAAGAACCCCGGCCCCAAGCGAACGATCGCGATGGTCTGGCGCAAGTCCTCGGCGCTGGCCGACTTTCTCGAAGAACTTGCGGAAGTGTTTGCCGACATCGACCCGGCCCTGCTCACGCCGCCGGAAAGCGATACCGAAAGCTGAGGCGCTTCAGCCTTCCGACGCTTCTTCCGGCGCGACCAGCAGATCCTCTGTAGTGGGCCTGAAAAGGTCGAAGCGTTCTTCGGAGACGGCAAACTGCCACGGTGCCAAGCGCCCGTCCACCGCGACGATATCGATCTCGCGGTCCATAGCCCCGGTTCCGGGGGAGTTGGTGCCGGAATCCTCGGACGAATCACGGGACTCGTCTTCGCTTACCCGAAAGTGAACCCAATTGCCTTCCTCGTCCGACCAGCTCCTTGCGGTAAAGATAATGCCGTCACGGGTTCGGTAAACCGTCTCGACGGCGTCGTCGGGTACCGGAGCGGATTCGTGGGGCCGCACGTCCTCCATATTCAGCGCGGCAAGCGCATTGGCCGCCCGCTGGAGCTCCCAGGCCTGCTTGACCTCTCGGTCCGCCGGCGGATCGAGCATCACCCAGACGCTGCCCTCCTCATCGCCGGGTCTCAGCTCGACTTCGTCACCGTCCGGATGGCGCACGCTCACCTCACGAATGTCGGCGGCCGGGATGCTCATGATCGCGCGTTCGAGCCATTCCATCCTCTCGACCGGCAAGTCCAGGTTCCGGTCGGTCAGCCAGGCCTGCGGTTCGTCTCCACGGCGAACGTAGCGCCCGATGCCCGCCGGATCCGTCCGACCGACAATCATCACCGGTAATTCCGCATCCGGAAAGCGCACCGCCGTACCGCTGCCCTCGCCTTCACCCGGGGCGGCTACGCCGAGGCGTCCGTACCACTCGGGCTTGCCGGTTTTCCCTTCAAGACGCTCGGCCCGGGCCAGATCCCGCAAGAGGTCGTGAATGCGGGCAAAATCCGCTTCGTAATCGTGCTTTTCGCGCATTCGCCAGCGCTCTCGCTCGCGGCGCAGGGTTGCCACTGTCTGACCATCGGGCCCGACGATATCCAGGGCATCGATGGAATTGACCCGGTCGGCCAGCCCGGGCAGGAGAAGTTGCTCGTCGCCTTCTGAGCGGGTTTCATCCGAACGATCCACGAATATCAGTGCCAGGGCTACGGCCGCGACCGTTGCCAGCCCCAGGGCCAACAGCATCCTGGTATTCATTGTCCGTCACCTCCCACCTCGTCGCTCCGGTAGCGCAGGCGCCGCTTGCGCCAGGCCATGACCAGCGCGAACAGGGTGACAATCGCCGGCATCAGGGCAATATTCACCGCCTTGATGCGCGTGCCCAGCGCCTCGATATCCTCGTCAAGTTCGCGACGCACCTGGCGCAGCTGGCGCCGAATCTCCACGCGCTGCTCCATGAAGCGATCAAGCTCGGCTTCCTGCTCCTTGGTGAGAATGTCGAGATCCGAATCTCCGCGGGCCTGCTGGAGCTGAGTGAGCCGCTGTTCGGTCTCGGCCAGCTCTCCTTCGAGACGCTGCTCGGTGGCGCGGAGATTCTCCTCGGCCTCGCGCCGCAGCGATTCCACCAGCGTGAAGGGCCGGTTCGAAGTCGCCCGGGAACGCACGCTGATGAGATCGGCGTTGCCAATCAGGTTGTCGATGGCATTGATCACGAAATCGCCGTTACCCGCAAAAGGCTCGAGCATGCTCGTCCCGAAGAAGCGCTGGCGCTGCACCCAGTAGCGATCGGCGAGCATGTCGACATCGGCCACGACGATGGCATTGAGCGGATATTGACCGTCGCTTTCGCCGAGAACCCTCGGCACCTCGCCTGTGAGCCTGGCCGCCAGCGTGTACTGCTCACCGGTCGCGCCCATCTCGTCGATCAGGCCCGAAGGATCCGACAGCATCTGAAGCCGTTCGGCGTCCATAAGACCCGCCTGCTCGCTCGAGCGCATCAGCGCTTCCATCTCGAGCGGACTGTCCTCAGCCAGCGCCAGCCTTCCGGTACTCGCCAGATTCACCGCGTCGAGTTCGCCGGTGATCACATCATCGGCGTTCATGTTGTCGGCGGTAACGCCCAGGATTCCGACGTGGCGAACCGGCCGCTGACTTTCGGCAGTATTCACCTGCAGCGCCAGACCGGCATCGGCAACGAAGCGCTCGGCACTGAAATCCACACCCCAGGCATCGAACAGTGTCGCCAGATTGGAGCCACGATCCATGTTCATGGCGGCCATGGGATCGTTCGGGTTGGCCGGCGTGGCGTTCTCGGCCCAGGGGTCGACAAAGGCCAGCAATCTTCCGCCCTCTGAAAGAAATGCCTCGATATCGGCGAGTAAGGCGTCAGAAAGCTCCTGCGGGTGGACGAGCGCCAGCACATCGATGTCCTCGGGCAGAGACTCATCCTCGGAATTCACTCTCTCGACTTCGAACATGTCGCTGATCTGCTCCTGGATGGCCCAGGGATCTTGCTGCTGGCCGGTCTGCATGTCCATGCCGCCATCCATGTCGATACCGCTGAGCAAACCCACGCGCGGTTTGTCGGGCCGACTGAGCAGGTAGACCATGCGCGCGAGCTCGTACTCGAGGAATTGTTCGCGCGAGGGCGAGATGAACGGCAGGACTTCCAGGCCGTCGATCGTGTTGGTGCCGACAATGCCCAGGTAGAGGCTATCGCCACCACTGCCTGTCGGCACGGCCTCCAGGCCGTAGCTGCCGGCCTGGTCCTCGGCCTCACTGAAAGGCTCGGGATCGACGCGGCGAACCTTGAGATTGCCATCGGAATGTTCAGCCATCTCCTCGAGGAGTTCCTGCACCCGGCGGGCAAAGTTGCGCACCATTGGCAGGTCGGCGCTGGCCTCCTCGCTGAAGTAGAACTCGAGCGTCACCGGCTCTTCCAGGTCTTCGAGGATATTGATCGATCCCGGGCTGAGCGTGTAAAGACCTTGCTCGGTCAGGTCGATGCGCATGCCGCGCAGGGCCGTTCCACCGAGAATGGTGAGGGCAAGAAACAGGAGTGCGAGCAGCACCAGCCCGGTTGCACTGTAGACGTTCTTCATGACTCAGTCCGCCTTTTTCAGTTCGAGCACGATGCGGTTGGCCGTCAGCCAGAAACCGATGACCAGGGCGAAATACACCAGATCGCGCAGGTCGATGACGCCGCGGGAAATCGAGTTGAAATGCACCAGGAAGCTCAGGTTGGCCACGCCGTCGAGCAGCACCTGCGGCATCCAGCCCCGGAACAGATCGAGCACCATCGGCAGCCCCGACAACAGGAAGCCGAAACAGACCACCACCGAAATGATGAAAGCCACCACCTGGTTGCGTGTGACCGCCGAGAGCGCCTCGCTGATGGCGAGCATGCCGCCGGCCATCAGCCAGCTACCCACGTAGGCGGCCACGATGACGCCGTTGTCCGGGTTACCCAGCACGTTGACGGTGATCCAGATCGGGAAGGTCAGCGCCAGCGCCAGGCCGATGAACAGCCAGGCCGCAATGAACTTTCCGACCACTGCTTCGGCAATGGTCAAAGGTAGCGTCAACAACAGCTCGACCGTGCCGGACTTGCGTTCCTCCGCCCACAGCCGCATTCCCACGGCCGGCACCAGGAACAGGTACAACCAGGGATGGAAGCGGAAGAAGGGTTCCAGGTCGGCGATTTCGCGCTCGTAGAAGCCGCCCATATAGAACGTGAACGCCGCCGACATCACGAGGAAGATGACGATGAACACGTAGGCGACCGGGGTGGCGAAATAGCCGATCAGCTCGCGCCGCATGACCGTGCCGATATTTCGAAGATTCATGCCGCCTCCTCACGCGTGATGCTGCGGAACACCTCGTCGAGTCGGCCCGGCTCGTACTGTAGCTGCTGGACGGTCCAGTTTTCTTCCTCCATCACCCGGCTGACCGCCTGGAAAAGATTGCCGTGCTCGGAAGGAAAGACCGTAACGCGCGCATTGCGCACTTCCACCTCGCGCGCCTCCTCGAGCTGGCCCAGGCGGGATGCGGCCCGCTCGGGATCGTCGACACGCAGGGTCACGGCATTGTGATACCGCGATCTCGTCAGCAGGCCCGCCGGCGTATCGTCTGCCAGCAAGCGCCCGCGGGCGATGATCATCGCTCGGCCACACAGGGCATCGACCTCCTCGAGGATGTGCGTGGAAATGACGATGATCTTGTCCGGCGCCATCTCCCGGATCAGGTGACGAACCTGCTGCTTCTGGTTTGGATCCAGGCCGTCGGTCGGCTCGTCGAGAATGAGCACCGGCGGATCGTGCAGAATGGCCTGCGCCAGGCCCACGCGCCGCTTGAAGCCCTTGGAGAGGGTCTCGACCGTCTGCTGCATGACACCCCCAAGCTCGAGGCGAGCGGCCGATTCGGCAACCCGGCGATCGCGCTCGCTGCCGGAAAAGCCCCGGGCATCGGCAATGAAGTGCAGTAGCTGAGAAACCGTCAGCTCACCGTAAAGCGGCGCGCCCTCAGGCAGGTACCCGATCATTCGCCGCGCGGCCACCGAGTCGCTGCGGATATCATGGCCGAAGATTTCGGCCGTACCGGACGACGGCAAAAGGAAACCGGTCAGCATTTTCATGGTGGTGGACTTGCCGGCCCCGTTGGGCCCGAGGAAACCTAGGACGGTTCCGGGTTCCACCTCGAAGGAGATGTCGTCGACGGCCAGCAGGCTGCCGAAGCGACGGGTCAGATTCCTGGCTGCAAGCATCCGTCCGTACTCTTTGTTGACTGGTTGTTGTACAAGAACCGTTCGCCAACCCTGCTCCAGGGGCAGGCTCGCGGTTTATCAAGACCGCGCTTTCGCGCGACGAGTTCCCCTGATCGAGCTCGGAGCACCATAACAGGTCTTTCCACCGGGACGAGAAGCGGTTACGTTATCCCTCCTCATGGAACCCGTTATCCTCGACCACCTCCCCGACGGCCTGCTCGACCGGCCGGCCAGCCGCCTGCACGAAGTGCTCGACGGCCCCACGCTCATCCACCTGCCGGGGCGACGCCCGCAGCCGCTGTTCGTCAGCGTCCTCCAGCACGGCAATGAGATTTCGGGCTGGGAAGCGGTCAGGCGCCTGCTCAAGGGCCGGTACGCCCGCGACCCCCTGCCGCGCAGCCTGATCCTGCTGATCGCCAACGTCCGCGCCGCCTCACGCAATCGGCGCTATTTGTCCGACCAGCCCGACTTCAATCGCTGCTGGCCCGGCTCCGACAGCGAGACCGGCCCCATCCACCGCCTGTTCGAGCGCATCACGGCGCATGTACGTGCGCAGAAACCTCTGGCCAGCATCGACATCCACAACAACACCGGGGAAAACCCGCATTACTCGGCCATCAATCGCATCGAGCCGGCACACCTGCGCCTCGCCTCGCTGTTCTCGCGTACGGTGCTTTACTTCACCCAGCCCTGTGGGGTCCAGTCCATGGCCTTCGGCGAATTCTGCCCGTCGGTGACACTGGAGTGCGGTCCGCCCTCGCGTCTGGACGGGGCCGATCACGCCATGTCCTACCTGTCGTCGATCATCAACGCCGAAGCGCTCGAAAACAGACCGCCTTCGCCCGAAGATATCGAACTGTTCCAGATGGTTGCCACGGTGAATCTGCCGCCGGCAAACTCCTTCAGCTTTACGCCTGACGGGTCGGACATCATTTTGCGTCCCGACCTCGACCAACTCAATTTCCGGGAGCTGCCCCCGGGAACCCGGCTGGGCCACGTCAATTCGCCGATCGAGCGCGCCCTGCTGGTTCGCGGCCATGACGACATTGACGCCTCGGCGGTCTGGTTCCATACCGACAATGGCGATATCCTCACCAGCAGACCCATGATGCCGGCCATGCTCACGACCGACGAGCGCGTCATTCGGCAGGACTGTCTCTGTCACCTCATGGAGCGTATTCCGGTAGGGCGGCCGGCGCAAGATTCCGAAGCCTGGCATGAACTGCCCGAAAGCCGGCCCTGACACATCTGATCCTCGCAGGAGGCTTAGAACATGAATTTGTTTTCTGCCATGGTTGCCATAGCCGCGATCATGGGTATCGTCGCCGTATCCTGATATTGGTTCCAGTCGAAGCAGGGCCGGTCCGTTGAACGGGAACATTTCGAACGCGTGGAAACCGAGTTGCGCGAGCGCATTGAGACGCTCGAGCGCATCGTCACCGATCAGCGAGAGAAACTGAGGAAAAAGATCGATGACCTCTGAAACCGAACAGTCTGAATCCCTGGTCACTCGACTCGTCGGCCTGTTCCTGAAGGGTTTGGCCGCGATCATCCCGATCGCATTGACGCTGGCCATCGTCATCTGGCTTGCCGGCATCGCCGAGAAAGGCATCGGGACACTGATCAAGCTGGTCCTGCCGGAAGACCTCTACATAACGGGAATGGGCTTGGTGGGCGGCATTGTGCTGGTCGTCGCGATCGGCATACTCAGCCAGATATGGCTGTTTCGCAAGTTCATCGACCTGGGTGAAGCCATTCTCGACCGCATGCCGGTGATCAAGTCGGTCTTCCGGGCCACCAAGGATTTCGTGGAGTATTTTTCCAGTGACGAGACCCGGCGCTTCAGCCAGGTCGTCATGGTTCGCCACCCGGAGCTGAAAGCCGGCCTGCTGGGCTTCATTACCCGTGAGGAGTTTTCCGAACTGCCCTTCGGCGAGGAGGGAGAGGTCGCCGTCTACCTGCCGATGAGCTACCAGATCGGCGGCTACACGCTGTTCGTGCCGAAGGCATGGTGCGAGCCAGTCGATCTTCAGTTCGAGGACGCCCTGCGGTTGATTCTTACCGCCGGAATGTCACGACGAGGAGGATAAGATTAAGAGAGCCGGGCTGTGCCCGGCCCTATTGCTCCGTTATCGTTCGTCGATTGAAGGCACTGCCCGATCATCAGGCCCGATGTAGTCGGCGCCCGGACGGATGATGCGGTTGTCGGCGCGCTGCTCCATGATGTGGGCGCACCAGCCGGTCACGCGCGACATCACGAAAATCGGTGTGAACAGTCCCGTCGGGATACCCATGAAGTGATAGGCCGAGGCGTGATAGAAATCGGCATTGGCGAACAGCTTCTTCTCGTCCCACATCGTCTTCTCGACGATTTCCGAGACGGGGAACAAGGTGTCGTCGCCAACGTCCTCGGAAAGCTTGCGTGACCACTCTCTGATGATGGCGTTGCGCGGGTCTTTCTCACGATAGACCGCGTGGCCGAAGCCCATGATCTTTTCCTTGACCTCGAGCTTGCGCAGCACGTCATCACGCGCCTGCTCCGGTGTGTGATATTGCTCGAGCATGGCCATGGCCATTTCGTTGGCGCCACCGTGCAGCGGGCCCCGGAGTGAACCGATGGCGCCGGTCACGCAGGAATGCATGTCCGACAGGGTCGAGGCGCATACGCGTGCGGTGAAGGTCGAGGCATTGAACTCGTGCTCGGCGTAGAGAATCAGCGAGACGTCCATCACCCGCGCATGCAGTTCGCTCGGCGACTTGCCGTGCAGCAGGTGCAGGAAATGCCCCCCGATACTGTCGTCGTCGGTCTCGACGTCGATGCGTTTGCCGTCGTGGCTGAAACGATACCAGTAGGTGATCATCGACGGGAAACTGGCCAGCAGGCGATCGGCCACGTCCTCCTGTGCGTCGAAATTCTCTTCGGTTTCCAGGTTGCCCAGGAACGAACAGCCGGTGCGCAGCACATCCATGGGGTGCGCCGACGCAGGAATGCGCTCGAGCACTTCCTTGAGCGCGTCCGGAAGACCGCGCAGCGACTTCAGTCGTTTCGTGTACGCGTCCAGCTCTTCACGATTGGGCAGATGGCCCTTGAGAATCAGGTGCGCAACCTCGTTGAACGAGGCCTTTTCGGCCAGATCGTCGACGGCATAGCCGCGATAACGCAGGCTGTTGCCCGTTGCACCGACGGTGCAGATCTCGGTTCGGCCGGCGGACTGGCCGCGCAGGCCGGCGGAGGGTTTCTTCTCGGTCATGACGACTCCTTGCTGAACAACTGATCCAGTTTCTGCTCGAACTCGTGGTAGCCGAGCACCTCGTAAAGCTCATCGCGCGTCTGCATCATATCGACCACGTTCTTCTGGTGGCCGTCGCGCTCGATCGCTTCGTAGACGGCCAGGGCCGCCTTGCTCATGGCGCGAAACGCCGACAAGGGGTACAACACCAGGCCGGCGCCCGCTTCGCGCAACTCGTCGACCGAGAACAACGGCGTCTTGCCGAACTCGGTGATATTGGCCAGCACCGGAACATCGACCTGGCGGGCGAACTCTGCGAACTCCTCGAGCGTGTGCAGTGCCTCGGCGAAGATCATGTCCGCCCCGGATTCGACGTAGAGACTGGCCCGATCGACCGCGGCGGCCATGCCCTCGCCCGCGTAGGCGTCGGTACGCGCCATGAACACGAACGAATCGTCCTGCCGGGCGTCGACAGCAGCGCGCACCCGGTCGGCCATCTCCCCGGGGGTAACCAGGGCCTTGTTGGGCCGATGCCCGCAGCGCTTGGCTGCCACCTGATCCTCGAGATGAATCGCCGCTACGCCGGCGCGCTCCATTTCGCGAACGGTGCGCGCAATATTGAAAGCGCTCCCCCAGCCCGTATCGACATCGACCAGCAACGGCAGATCGCTGACCGCGGTGATGCGGCGTGCGTCCTCAACCACGTCAGCCAGCTGCGTGATACCGAGATCCGGCAGGCCGTAGGAAGCATTTGCCACGCCACCGCCGGAGAGATAGATGGCACGATGGCCGGCCTTTTCGGCCAGCAGCGCGGAATAAGCATTGATGGTGCCGACGACCTGCAGTGGCGGCTGTTCGGCCACCAGCTTTCGAAAGCGTGCGCCGGGCGTGTAATCGCTCATTATCAACCGGACTCCGGTGTAGGGAAACAGCCGTGCATTTTATCACGGGGCCGCTCTCGGACCCGGCCAATCGAGGTGAGCTCAGACGCGATGCGCCAGGGAGGTCTCGGCCGCATGGATCGCCCGATTGGCCAGATCGACCGCGTCATCAAGGGCAATGAACGGCACCGTGACCTGTCCCTGGGGAAGCACCAGTCGCACCGAGGCCAGGCCGTGACGTCGAAAGTACGGCGTGCGCACAACCGAAGCCTGCTGCACTTGGGAAAGCTCGAAAGCATCACGTCGCAGCCCGAACAGCCCCTGCTGTATCCAGCAAACGCCGTCGGCAACCTGCCAGCCCCAACAACGCCAGCTACGGTGGATCAACCACAGCACCAGCAACAGCAAACCCAGGGCCCCGGCGACCGCCAGGCGCTGGTCCGGCAACTGCCAGAATGCCAGCCCGGCCAGCGCCAGCGCCACAGCACTGATGCGTGACCAGAACAGGGTTCTGAAACGGCGGCTGATCGGTCGCATTTCATCCGGCACCGAAAAGCCCTCCATAAGGCGGGCGACGATGTCGAAGTTGTCTTTCCTCAGGCCCGGTATCAGGAAGTTTTGACCCGAGCGGTCCACCTCGACTTCCTTGCTGGTCGCCTGCTTCCCGACCAGGTACCACTGGCCGATCAACCGGCCCAGTGCGGTCTGGTAGAGGGTCAGGCCGGTCAACTTTTGGCGACGGATGTTCTGCTCGCGCTTGTCGAGCAAGCCGCCGACGGCGAGAAATCGATCACCGAGATCGCGCAGGGTAAAGCCGTGATAGCGCACCAGGGACAACACACCGGACAGCACGAACAACGAAACGACCAGCATCAGGATAAGCGCCGCCGCCCCGGTCCAGCCGAATTCGAGGATCCGCTGCACAATGACACTGACGCCGATCGAGTCGATCCACTGCTCGATACGCTCCCAGAGCGATCCCGACAGCCAGGCAGCCACCCCGGCGATCAGCCAGACCTGGTTGCTGACCAGTCCATGGGCGAACAACCTCGGATTCCCTGGGGCGTGAATCAGGGTCGCGTCGGATTCTCCGGCGCCTGCCACGACCTCTTCCTCGCCCGTAGCGGCCGCCGCTTCGTCCTCGACGGCCGGCGCCCCGCCGGCGCGGGCAATATGGTCGCGCAAGGCCAGCGCCAGTTCCCGGCTCACCCCCGGCAGGGACACTTCGGTCGACTCCGCACCGGGCGTTTCTAGCGTAAAGCGCACCAGCCCGAAGGGCCTGAAGTAGAACGGCTGGCTCAGGCCCACGTTCTGCACCCGCGCGAAGCGGATGCGCAGGTCCTTGTTCTCGATGATCCCCCGGCGCAGGCGAATAGCATCACCCTCGATGCGGAACCGGAAGCGACGGTGATAAACCGCCGCGATCAGTATCCCGACAAGCAGTACAAGCAGACCGCCGAGCATGAATTCGCGCAGCCCCAGCCGATCGAGAAAGGCGAACCCGGCGCCGGCGCCGGCGAAGGCGTAGAGGTTCTCGCGAACGAATTTCGCGCCGCCGTTGATGACCAGAAACAGCAGCGCCATCGGCGCCAGGCGCTGCCAGGTATTGAGATCAATCGGCTTCACGAGCCGGCTCCTCGCCGTCAACGTCTTCCTCGTGATCGGCCGTCTCGGCGATCTGCTCGAGCAGGTACTGGCGCACCCGCCGCGCGTCACTCCGATCCAGGCCCTTGACGGTGAGGTCGGCGGTCATGCCGCCGGCGGTGAAGCACTTGACCCGCATCAGGTCCAGGTAGCGTTCCAGCGGCCCGTGCACGGCCTCGACATGCTGGATTCGGGCAAACGGCACGATTACCGTTTTGCGCCACACGACGCCGTAGCGATAGATCAGATCATGCTCGCGCAGCGCCCAGGCGCGATACCGGGCATCCAGCCGGGCATGGACCGCCGCGATCACCGCCACGCCCAGCGGCGGCAACGGCAGCCACCAAAATCCCATCTCCACCATCACATCGAAAAGCTCGAAGGGCAGCAGCGGCAGCACCACGGCAACGGCGGCCAGCAGCAGCCAGAACAACGTCTGCGTGATCAGTGCCCAGGGCAGATAGGCGTCCGCCACCGGCGTGAGCTCGGCGCGCCGAAAGTCGGGCAACGTCGACGCATCGACCTGCTCGTTTGTAAAAATCTCTCCCTGCTCCATCCCTCTCTCTTCCGATTGAAAACACCAATCAATATCGTATAAAAATGCACCTAGGAACAGTGCATTTAGTCACGCAGTGGCTATTAACCCAGAACGGCACCAATGCCCGGTTTAGGACATCGGAATTTCAGTCATTCGAATTTTGAAACTCGCTCCAGCACCCCAGGGCTCGGGTTTGGCGGACCCCGCTTGAGACGGCTACTGATCAGTGCCCGCGCTTGATGATCCGCCGGCAACGCCAGAGCAGGTAGTTGACGGCGAACCAGAAGTGCCTGAAAGCCTTGTTGCTGGTCTGGCGATGGTGGTAACGGTAATAGATCTGCTGGGCGATCACGGCGAGGCGAAACAGGCCGTAGACTTCGTAGAAGGCCCAGTTATCCGGCTCGAAGCCGGTCTTGCCGCAGTAATAGTCGACCACCTCGCGACGCGTCATCATCCCCGGCAGATGCGTGGGCTGGCGGCGGAAGCCGCGGAAGTAGAAGTCGTCATCGGCCTGCACCCAGTAGGCGAGCGAGTTACCGAGGTCCATCAAGGGGTCGCCCAGGGTGGCCAGCTCCCAGTCCAGCACCCCGATGATGCGCATCGGATCGTCACCATCGAGCACCAGGTTATCGAAGCGAAAGTCGCCGTGGATGATGCGGATCGCGACCTCGTCGGGAATATGTTCGGCCAGCCAGTCCATGACATAACGGCCGGATCCAACATTCCAGGTCTTCGCCTTGCGGAAGCGGTTCGACCAGCCTTCGATCTGGCGGCGGTTGTAACCTCCGCCCTTGGCCAGGCCATCCAGCCGGGCTGCCTTGACGTCCACCGAGTGCAGTTCGATCAGCCGATCGACGGCGTTCAGGCAAAGCTGGCGAACCTGCGACTCGTCCAGCTCGAGGCCAACGGGCAGATTGCGCCTCAGGATAATCCCGGAAATACGCTCCATGACGTAGAAATCACAACCGATCACTGCATGATCGGTGCACAATGCCAGCATTTCCGGCACATACTGATAGACGGGCTTGAGCGCGTCCTGCAGGTCATGCTCGCGCACCATATTGTGCGCCGACTTTGCCTTGGTCCCCGGCGGCGGCCGGCGCAGGATTAGATCGCGGTTGGCGTAGCGCAGCAGGTACGTCAGGTTCGAAGCGCCCCTCGAGAACTGTCGGACCTCGGGCCGGCCCTCGAGTCCGTCAAGCCGCTCCTTGAGCCAGGCATCGACGGCGCAAACGTCGAAGCGATCCTCCTCGCGCAGGTCCTTCGGCCGATCGATCAGATCATTCTCCGGCATGGTTTTCCCCGAAGCAAAACGCCATGATACACGGCCCGATCAGTGCCTCCCGGGTGCCGATTATAGGATTCGTGTCTTCGTTTGGTCCTCAAACGCGTAACCCTCTGCAAGCCCCTATGAGACTGCAGCATGAGACGGACGATTCAACATGGCCTGCTCCGGACGGCAACGGCGCTCAGCATGGTCCTTGCCGTTAGCGCTGTGTCGGCACAGACGACACTGACGATTAACAGCCTGGGCGATGATCCGGGTCTGGATCCCGAAACCGGCACCTGCTCTACCGGTAATGTCCTCGGAGACCCGCCGCCACTCATCCTCGAATGCACGCTGCGTGCTGCAATCGAAACAGCCAACGAGATCGACGGGCCGGTCGTGATCGAGATCTCCAGCGGGATCGAAACCACCATCGGTGACGTATCGGTCATCGACATCGCCTCCGCCCTGCCTTATATCTCGAACCAGGTCACCATCGCCGGCGATACGCACCCCGAACACGACGATGACAATCGAACGCATCTTGCTCTTAAAGGCCCGGAAACCGGCAGCTTCAGCGGGCTGAGATTAGGCTCGGGAGCCAGCGGGTCGGTGGTGAGAGGCATCGGCATTTCGAAATTCGCCAACAGCGGCATCCTGATATCGGGCGGCGAAAACTACACTATCGAGAACAACGTCCTCGGCGGGTTCTGGGGTGGTACGGCATGGAATGCCCCGGGCAATCGCGGCCAGGGCCTTGACATCAGCAATGCCAATGGCAGCCAGATCAGAAACAACGTGATCCACGCCAACGATGCCAACGGCGTGAGAATCCGCAACGGATCGGCCAACAACGTTCTGCAAGGCAACGTAGTCGGGCTTCGAAGACCCGATATTACTCTCGGCCCCTTCGCGCCGATTTCGGGAAACTCAGGGCACGGCATTCACATTGCTTCTAGCGCCGGAACCGCCAACGGTATCGGCCTGTTTGAAGGCAACACGATTTCCAACAACGACGGCTCCGGCATATTGATAGAGGCCGACGGGCAAGTGGTCCTGGGAAATGCGATCGGCATACCCCACGACGGCGAGGCAGATACCAGTTACCCTCCACTGGAATACGGCAACGGGGTGAACGGCGTTGAGATCACCAGTTCGGACAACCAGATCGGCACCTCCGGGGGAGGTCGCAACACAATCGGCTATTCCCAGTCATCCGGCATTGTCATCGGCGACGACAATGCCATCGCAGCCGATAATAACGTGATTGCCTGGAACTACATCGGCACCAACGCCGAAGGCGAGAATCTTGGCATGGGCACGCAACTCGGCATAGGGGTATTCAGCGGTACAGACAACCTACTGAGGAACAACCTGGTCTCCAACAATTTCGAAGGCATAGGTACCCTAAGCGAGGGCGTGCTCTTCATGCGGGGCAATACGATCACCCACAATGCGGGCAGCGGCGTGACCTTCCTTGGCCCTGGGCAGCTCGGATCGCTCGATCCGAACGACGCCAACATCATCGGCCACAACTCGGTCGGGGTAATGGTCAACGGGTACGCCAACTCAACCGCCCTGGTCGCGATCCGCAACAACCTAATCGGCACCGATGCCGACGGTACGCCGATGGGCAACGACGTCGGTATCGTGGTCGGTTCAGAGTTTAACCGTGTCTGGATCGGCCAATCCGACAACACAGGCAACACCATCGTCAACAGCTCTACCGTGGGGATCCTGCTCGACGGCGCCCACGAGACCCTTGTCCTGGGCAATCACATCGGCGTCCATCCCGACGGCACACCCATGGGCAACGCCACGGCCATTCGACTGGACTCCGGCGCCGTCGGTAACCGGATCGGCTACGCTGCGGACGATACGATCGATTCCGGAACCTGGCAGCCCGGAGCCGACAGCGGCAACGTGATCGCCCACAACGGTGCCGGCATCTCCTTCGAGTTGGGCGCTAACATCGGGTCCATCGGAAACGTACTGCGTGGCAACCGAATCCACGCCAACGGAACCGCGACGACACCGGGAATCGACCTGGGCATGACAGCGCTAGATGTGGGCGGAAGCGGCACCGGCCCGAATACGCTGCTTAACTATCCCGATTTCGATCCCAACGCCACGAGCTGGGATCAGGCCACCGGGGAGCTCGAGTACCGTTACCGGGTCCAGACCGTACCGACCAACGCCGACTACCCGCTGACCATCGATCTGTACCTGGCCGACGGTAACAGGCCACAGGGGCTGACTTACATCGGCTCCGAAACCTATCCCGAGTCGGCCTCGTTCGAGTTCCGCACGGGCTCCCTGACTCTGACCCAACCCGTCGACTCGTCCACCCACCTGGTCGCCACTGCAACGGACGCCTCCGGCAGCACCAGCCAGTTCACGCACCAGCCCATTCCGCTGATCGTTTCCGACGCACTCTTCTCTGATCGCTTCGAGGAACCGTGACGCGACGGCATCCCGCGTCGCCGCCTGGTCGCACCGACCGATCGGGTGGCGGTTTTCTAAAGCCGTGTCCTCGCATGCGGCTCGATTGCGTAGCCACCCTTGAGTCCTTCATCATTCCAGAAACGGAAGCCGATCATGCGCAGACAAACTACACCCATCACGCTCGCCTTTCTCCTGGTGCTGGCCGCCACACCGGCCATCGCCGATACCACTATCACCTACCAGGGCCAGCTCCAGGACGGCGGAGAACCGTTTGTCGGCGCGGCAGACATGAGCTTCACCCTGCATGAGCACACCACCGACGACTTGCCGATAGGCCCCACGATCCCGCTCACACAGGTTGCGGTCAGCGACGGCCTGTTCTCGGTCGAACTGGATTTCGGCGAGGTCTTCACCGGCCAGCCGCTGTGGCTGGAAGCAAGCGTCGACGGCACGCCCCTGACGCCGAGACAGCGCATCACCGCCGTACCCATGGCGCTGAACGTTCCGGCCGGAGCCGGCTCCAACTGGCAGCGCGTCGATGGTGACCTCTACTTCGATACAGGAAATGTCGGTATTGGGTTGGATAGCCCTAGTGCCGAACTGCAGGTTGCGGGCAACGTGGTCTCGGGAGAACCAGGGAACAAAGCATACGGAATGAATGGTTTCGTCAGCGGCGGCCGTACGTTGCAGGGGGTCCTGAGCAACAATGTCACTTACGGGGTGGCCTCCTTCGTCGGAGGTGGCTATGACAATACCGCCTCGAACTATGGAAGCTTTGTTGGTGGTGGGATGGAAAATTCGTCCAGCGGTCAAGGAAGCTTTGTAGGAGGTGGGTATCAGAATGAAGCAAGTGCACTGAACAGCTTCATTGGTGGTGGGGCTGTGAATACGGTGGACGGTGCACTTAGCTTTGTGGGTGGGGGAGCCCACAACCAGATCACGAGTGCTGGCAGCTTCATCGGCGCCGGGGACAGTAACATTGCCGCTGGCGACGGTAGTTTCATCGGGGGCGGGTCTAAGAATGAAGCAAGCGGATTTCTGAGCTTCGTCGCTGGCGGCCTCGAAAACACGGCTGCTGGAAACTTCAGCATGGCTGCCGGTCGGCGCGCCACGGCCAGTCATGACGGGACCTTTGTCTGGGCAGACAATACCGATGAAAACCTAGAATCCACCGGCGACAATCAATTTCTGATTCGCGCCGCCGGCGGCGTCGGCATTGGGTCCAGCAACCCCAATCGTGATCTGCATATCAAACAGCGCAGCACCGATAACGGCAGTATCGGACTGCAGATTGAACGCAGTGGCGCCAGCACCAACAACTGGGCATTTTACATCGCCACTTCCGACAACCTGGGCTTTCGCTACAACGACACCCTGGTCGCGCGCATCGACACCAGCGGCCAGTTCACTACACTCTCCGACGCCCGCTTCAAGACGGACATCGGGCCCATCGAGAATCCGCTCCACCGGGTATTGAGCTTGCAGCCCGCGCAGTACCGCATGCAATCGGGCGCGAGCGACGGCGAACTTTCCCTCGGTCTGATCGCGCAGCAGGTACGCGATGTAATCCCCTCGGCCGTGTCCGACTCCGATGACACGTTGGGTATTCGCTACAACCAGATCACGGCCCTGAACACGGCGGCCATCATTGAACTGCACGCTGCCATGAAGGACGACCGGGATCGAATGACCGAACTGCAAGCCGAAAACGAGACCCTGCGCCAGCGACTTGCGGAACGCCCCATCGGGGATGAGGAGATTCAGGCCGTCGTCGAGCGAAACGATGAGTTGGCACAGCGCCTCCTCGTACTGGAAGCCCTTTTGATCGGAGAAACAAGAATGAGCAATCATGCCAAGAGCGCCACGACGCCATGAACAATAAATCTTATGCAAGCGGCCGACCTGCCGACCATATCGGAACCTGGATCTTCGCGATCGCAGCCATCATATCGTTCGCAGCGTGCTCGTCCGGCGATCCGAGCGACAGTTCGCCACAGGATCCACCGGGTTCGCCAGCATCGAACCCGGCATCAACGGGCTTCACGCTGCCCAACGACTTTCCGGAACAGATTCCCCTGCCCGATGACTAACTGATCGTCCGTAACAGCTCGGGAAATTGGGAGCCCACCGGTCGGGAGATCGCGCTGAACATCGCCCTGCCGGGCAGCGTGGAGGAATGGGCGGAAACCTATCAGACGGCCCTTCAAAGCAAGTTCCAATCAGTCGAGTTCCGCGAAGATCGTAGCGGACTGCGGTGGCGCTTCCACGGCCATGGATTCGAACATGCCATCCTGTATCTCAATGACAATCAGGGCGACCTCGATCGCGGATCGACTGATTCCAGTCACCTGCCGGTCATGCTGTCGATCATGCTGACAGAACGTCGCATGAATTAGTGGTTATGGGGATTCAAGACCGGGATCGAAATCGGCCAGCTCGACCCTGAGCCAGGCGCGGGCGCGGCGCAGGTCGCGGATCACCGTGCGGCTGGACAGGCCGAGCATTTCCCCGATCTCCTCTACGGTCACGCCGGCATAAAGCTGCGCGGCCAGTGCTTCGGTCATACGACGATCGTTCTCGGCCATGCGCTCGAGCGCCTCGTCCACGGCGATGACCCGCGCGAGGTCCTCGGTTTCCATGCTGTAATCGGCTTCGTGAAAGGTCTCCCTGATCTGATCGCCGCCGCGCTTGGCGGCCAGGTTCTTGCGGGCGTAATCGAGTATCAGCTGGCGCATCACGCAGGCGGCCAGGCGCTGGAAATGCAGCCGGTTCTCGATCTCACCTTTGTCGCTCCGCCGCATTTTCAGAAATGCCTCGTGCACCAGGGCCGTCGTCTGCAGCGTTGCGCCCCCACCCAGGCGCCGGCGCTGCGCACGACCGATGCGTTTCATGTCGTCGTAAACCAGGGGCATCAGCCGTTCGAACAACTCCGGCTCTTCGCGGATTTCCTCCAGCAATTGCGTGACCGCATGCTCGGGAACCTCACGGAAGGCATCGCTGCTCAAGATTGTCCTCCTGCACACTCGAACGAGACGCCCACGGAGGAGGTGTCAATCACGACATGGATATTCACCGAGACTCCCCTTCATTTAGCCGTCTCTGCCATTGAGCTGAACTTCGATCATGACCCGCTTCGGGTTCGAATTCATGCCATCGAGCGTAGACTTCGGCCAGAGACTGGACCACGACTTTCGTATTGTCATCCTCGGCACCAAGCGCGTCGACGAAGATCTGATGTGATTCCAGCAGGACCGCCACCGCTTGGTCATAAAGCTCGAGTGCCGCCAATTCCCTGCCGTGTCGGTTCATGAAGACACCCAGATACCAGTGGCCCTCATCCAGTGACCGCCTGCCTCTGTCCACCGCCTCGGCCGCAAGCGCCTCGGCATCCTCGTAACGATCCAACTCGTGCAACAAGGCAGCAAGATTACTCATGGCGATCAGGCTCATGGGGTGGGAATCACCACGTACCTTCCGGGAAATGGACAACGCCTCTCGATAATGTCTCTCGGATTCTTCCAGGCGACCAGTAGTGTTCATCAGGTAGCCCATGTTGTTGGCTGAGATCAAGGTTTGCGGATGCTCACGCCCGAGTACCTGCCGGCGCCGCTCGAGCGCTTCGAGATAATAGGGCTCAGCCTCGTCGAATCGTTCCTCTTCGGCCAGGAAGACACCCAGATTGTTGATCGATCGCAGCGTATCGGGATGGTCGTCTCCCAGCGCCTGCCGGCGCTTACCAAGAGCCTCGCGATAGAGCGGCAAGGCCTCATCGGGCCGATCCAGCCTGCCGAGTAAACCAGCCATGTTGGATACCGAAATCAGCGTATCCGGGTGATCCTCACCGAGCACGGCTCGTCGCCCCTGCAATGCCTCGCGGAAATAGGGTTCGGCTTCGATATATCGCCCCATCGCCTCCAGTGCGGTACCTGCATTGGCCAGCGCTGTCAGCGTCGCTGGATGCTGCGGTCCGTGCAGCGCTTCGAAGCCCGTCATGGCCTCGCGATAGTATGCGAGAGAAGCCTCGCGCTTGCCCTCAGCGGCCAACTGCCGGCCCATTCGATTGACCGAATCGAGTGTGTCGGGATGCTCGTTGCCCAACCACTCACGCCTGATGGCCAGTGCCTCTCCCTGCGGGAAAGCAGCTTGCCGATTCAGCCCAAGAGCTCGCATCGTAACCGCCACCGATTGCATCAATCGGGCACGAACGAGCGGTTGTCCCCCAAATTGTTCTTCCATCGCATCGAGCGCATTGTCGAAGATATTCTCTCGAAGCGTGTCGCGCGCCAGATCGGTGAAGTTGACCTGGGCGAGAATGTCCTGCGCATCCGTAACCCGGCGGCGCAACGCCTCGCCAGCGAGACCGCTTCGCTCCAGCGATACCCTGTGCCGATCAACAATGGACTCGCGCAAGCTGGACCCCATGTGCAGAGCGTCAATCGAAGAGAGTTGTTCGGCCTGGAACTCCACCACCTGCTCCAGTTCACCAGCCAGTTGCGTGCTTTCCGCTTCGGCCTGCAGGGCGCGCTCGGTCTGTGCCTCGGCACGATCGCGCTCGAGGGTCGCCCGATGAGCCTGCCAGACGGCACCGGCCAGCGCCAGACACAGTGTGATCGACACCGCGCCGGCAATGCCGACAGCGAACCGATGCCGCTGCATAAAGCGCGTGGCGAGGTACATCCGCGCAGGTGCACGCGCATTGACGGGGAAACGCGCCCGATAACGCTGAAGATCTTCGACCAGGGCAGAAACGGAGCCGTATCGATCCCGAGGCTCGTCGGCAGTGGCCTGGTCGATAACTGCCGCCAAATCCTCGCGGCGGGGAATGGCGTCGGGCAGCCGGCTCCCATCATCCCCACCGGGGCGCCGTTCCAGCAGCGTGTCCGTCAGCAGCCAGTAAAGCATCGCACCCAGCGACCAGACATCCGATTGTGTCGAGACAGGCTCACCGGCCAGCAATTCCGGCGCTGCGAATGCCGGCGTCAGCGCCCTGAGCGGCGCGTCTTCGCCATCACGTTCTTCAAGGAGCTGGGCGACGCCGAAATCGACCAGCCGAACCGAACCTTCATCATTGACGCGGACATTGCTGGGTTTGAGGTCGCTGTGCACGACCCGGCACTGATGTGCATGTGCGGCAGCGGTCGCCATCTGCTCGAACAAATCCAGACGCGTCGCCAGATTCGGCGTTTCATCGCGAAGAAACTCGTCGAGATCGCGCCCGGAAATCCACTCCATGACCAGATAGGCATGACCGTCCTCGGTCGTGCCGCCATCGATCAGGCGCGCAATATTGCGGTGACTGAGCCGGGCCAGCAACTGCCGTTCGATGGTGAGACGCTGATTCAGGCCCTCCCGGCGAATCCGGATGAGCTTGACCGCGGCCTCCATCTCGAAAGCGCCATCGGCCCGAAGCGCCCTGTATACCGTACCCATACCGCCGCTGCCAACGGCTTCCTCGATTCGCCACGGACCCAGACAAGTGCCCCTTGAAAGCTTCACTTCGTCACGGACCAGAACCTCCTGCCTGGCGGCCTGCCCGACGCGCTCGAACATGGTGTCAAGGAAATTAGTCGGCTCCGTGCTGGCTGCCAACAATTCGACCAGCCACCGGTGAACCCGTGGCGCCCGCATGGCAATGGAGGAAAGCTCGTGCGCACGCTGGAGCTCATCGCACTCGAGTAACCGGTCCAGGAGTCGATCAAGAAGCCGGCGGCGGGCCAAAGTCAGACGTGACCATTCGGAATCGATTGGCACCCGCATGGCCCTCCGAATTAAAGGAGGAAACTCGTCCCCCTTGTGAACATCATTCCCCGATATCGAGCAAGTATAGGCGCCCGATTGCCTGATTTCCAGCCAGGCCGGCATCCCGCCATCGGCTTCGCCGTGTCTCGCTTGCGGCGGTCTTCGCGTAGTACCCAATACAGGCACCTAATTTCCCAAGCTCCTCGCACCCATTCCTTCTTTGGAGGTTTCATGCATTTGCCACGTTTGATTTCACTTTCGTATCCGTTTGCCGTCATGGCAGTTCTTGCCGGTTACTCGGGCATGGCGCTGGCGCAGTCGGCCACCATCGAGGGCACGATCACCGAAAGTGCCGGCGGCACGCCGATCGGCGGTGCGACCGTGGCCATCTCTTCTCCAGGCGGCGTGCAGCATGATCTACTGGCCACGGGCACGACCAACGCGTCGGGCCAGTATTCGATCAGCATCCCCGTGGCGACCGGTGAAACACGGCCCGTGACCGTAGAAGCCGCCGGCCCGGAACATGCACCGGCTCGCTACGGCTATTCACTTACCCTGCGGTGCTTCTTCGGCTGCGGCTGGGGTGGAGAGATCGACGTCGATGAGGGCACCACAGTGAGCGAGATCGATATCGCACTGGACGCGGGTGGCCGTATTTCCGGCATGATCACGGACGCCGCAACCGGCGATCCGCTAGCCGACGCCACGGCCACACTCGTTGCATTTGATGCACAGAACAATTCAGTGGCGGACTATTCACCCGATTTTGGCGGCATCGCACAACCGGACGGCAGCTACACCAGCGGCCTGGCCGTTGCAGCTGACACCTACTACCTGCGAGGCGGCCACGGTGACAATGGCGCCAACTACGTCAGCCAAGCCTGGGGCGGCTTCCCCTGCGAACTGGCCGAGTGCCCGATCGTCAATTCGGATCCCGTCACGGTCACGGCCGGCGCCGTCGCTGCCGGCTTCGACTTTGCACTCCAACCCGGTGCCACCCTGAGCGGCGAATTGCTCCCCGAGGATATCGACAAGATGGTCTATCTTTTCAACGGGGCGGGCCGACTGCTGGAGGTCAAACTATTCGCCTGGGAAGATCCCCCGGGCAGCGAGTGGTCATTCGAAGGCCTGGCCGGCGGCAGCTACTACATCCAACTCGGGCCGTATTTCGCCTCCAGCAACCACATTCGTGTCCTGCACAACGGGCTTCTGTGTCCCTGGTCCGGTTGCGAACGAGCGCGCGGAACGCCGCTGAGCCTCCCGGCCGGCTCCAGCCTCTCCCTTTCGCCGTTTACCCTTGACGAAGGCGGCCAGATCGAGGGCACAATCGTCAATGGCGCAACCGGCCTGCCGCCCGCCGGAGTGCCGGCCGATGCGCGACTGGGCCAGTACGACATTGTCGATGCCGACGGTGCGGTGGCTGGCGGCGGGGCCATCCGGGAGGTCGACGGCAGCATCGTCATGCAGACGTCCACGGCGGTTCCCGCCGGTGACTACTTCGTTCGCACCCACAACCACTTCCAGTCCGATGGAATCGGTTATGTGTCCATGGGGTCCGGTCAAGCCATCGAAGGCTACATGGACGCGATCTTTCCGGATGTGGCCTGCACGGGAGTCGATTGTGACCTTGCGGCGGCCGAACCGGTCTCGGTCACCGTCGGCAGCGTGACCAGTATCGAGATCCAGATCGAGATCGGCAGCAGCATCAGCGGCCGGGTGGTCGATGAAGCTACGGGTTCCCCGATGGAACGAACCATTGTCCGCGTACTGGATGCCGCGGGCAATACCGTAGCCCGAGCGCTGACTGATATCGACGGCGACTACCTGCTGGGCGCCTTTCCCGCCGGGGACTACTACGTCCGGACCAGCATGAGCGGCCATGTGGGCCCCGGGCATGTCGGTGTCCAGCACGACTACTTCGATACAATGCACGGCGCTTCCGAGCATTGCTCCGAGTCGTTGTGCAACCCGGCCAACGGCACGTCCGTGTCGCTCGACGGCAGCGCCGATGTTGATCTGGGCGACTTCGAGGTTTCCGTCGGGCCCGTCATCTCGGGATTAATCATCAACGTGGAAACCGGTTTCCCCATAACCCGCGGTCAGGTCGAGGTCTATACCGACATCGGCAAGTTCGTGGGCAGCTACAAGCTCGATAGTGTCCAGGCCCGCTACCAGACCACGGCCCTGCCCCCCGGCGACTACAAACTGGTCCCCCGGGTGTCGCCAGTCTTCAGCGATGTCTCGACCGGCGGCACCTCGACCACGCTGCGAGGTCAGACCCCGACGAGAGACGGCATCACGGTGACCATGGGAGAGGAGAGCGTGGAGGCCAACTTGCAAGTCATCGACCAGGCTATCGACCGACTATTCAATGACGCATTCTCTGGAGCAGAGTAATCAAGCATTTCACCGACACCATAGCCTGAGCCTGTTGCTGATCGTACGCTCGATCGAAGGCGCCCTGGGTGCGCAGCGGCAGCAACATGCGTGAAAGTTCAGCCCGGCTTGTATTTCGCCAATTCCAACCGGGCGACCAAGGCGCGATGCACCTCATCGGGCCCGTCGGCAATGCGCAGCGCGCGCGCACCTGTCCATGCGGCCGCCAGCGGAAGCTCATCGCTCATTCCGGCACCGCCGTGGAGTTGCATGGCCATATCGATGACCCGCTGTGCCATTGAAGGCACCGCGACCTTGATCTGGCTGACCTCACTCATCGAGCGCGCGATGCCCCGTTGATCCAGGCTCCAGGCGGCCTTGAGCACCAACAGGCGGGCCTGCTCGATGGCAATCCGGGCATCGGCGATGCGCTCGGCGTTACCGCCCAGCTTGGCCAGCGGCCGGCCGAAGGCCTCACGAGACACGGCCCGCTTGCAGGCCAGTTCCAGGGCATGCTCGGAAAGTCCGATCAGGCGCATGCAGTGATGAATACGGCCCGGCCCGAGCCGGCCCTGGGCAATCTCGAAACCCTTGCCGGGCCCCGCAATAATGGCCGACTTCGGCAGGCGCACGTCGGTGAAACTGACCTCGCCATGGCCCAACGGCGCATCGTGAAACCCCATGGCGTTGAGCATGCGCTCGATTCGGACGCCCGGCGTATCGAGCGGAACCAGCACCATGGAATGCCGATAGTGGCGCTCCGCTTCGGGATCGGTCAGCCCCATGAAGATCACCACCCGGCAATTGGGGTGACCCAACCCGGTCGACCACCACTTGCGGCCGTTGAGCACCACATCATCGCCCTCGACGACGGCGGTCGCTTCCATATTGGTGGCATCCGAGGAGGCCACCTCCGGCTCGGTCATGCAAAAAGCCGAGCGAATCTCGCCGGCCAGAAGCGGCTTCAGCCACTGCTCTTTCTGCTCGTCGGAGCCGTAGTGGTAGAGCACCTCCATATTGCCGGTATCGGGTGCATTGCAGTTGAAGATCTCCGGGGCGATCAGCGAACGCCCCATGCACTCGGCCAGCGGCGCGTAGTCGAGATTGGAAAGCCCCTGCCCCATCTTTTCGTCCGGCAGAAACAGGTTCCACAGTCCCTGCTCTTTCGCCTTCGCTTTCAATTCCTCGATGACCGGCAGCACCTGCCAGGGATTGTCGAGCGCGGCCATCTGCCGATGAAAATCCGCCTCGACCGGCTCGACTTCGTCGCGCATGAAGCGATCAAGACGGCGGCCAATATCCCTTGCCTTGTCGGATACCGTGAAATCCATCGAAATGCCCTGTGCAGCAGAACCAGCCCACAATCCTACCCGATCCCCCGTACAACGCGGCTTTTCCGGTCCGTTATTCCGCCACTACGAACCGATTCTTTCGCCGTGTCCGGATTCTCCGAAGGCCAATGCGCCAACCGGCAGGCAGTGTCGATCAGCACGGGCACTTGCTCGGCGGCCGGGCGTCTAAGACGCGGAATCAGGGTTTCGGGTATCTCGTCATCGGCGAGGAATACACCCCATCCTGCCGCCTGAGTTCGGCACGCACGCTCTCGTCCGTCCGGATGATTCTGAATCGGGTCTCGAATGGCTCGGAAAGCCAAATGATATTGTTGAGGATACCTGCGGCGGCATGAGGCGGAGCCGGATAGGGGATACCGTCTCCGCCGATTTCGATCGGGTATAGGCTCATACTCTGGAAGCCGTCCCCAATTGCCACTTGGGCAACAACACTCCTGTGGGCCGAACGCGGCATTTGATAGTCGGTACTGAACAGGAAATTGCCGAGGCTTGGAAGCCCGATTCCATGCTCATGCTCGAATACCCCCTGGGGCATGTGTGGGCCGTGGCCGATAACGATGTCCGCACCGGCCTCCAGCACATCCCGAACCAGTCCAATGTGAAGCTCGTGAGCGCGCTGGGTCCAGCTTTCGGCCAGGTGCAGGTGCAATGAAACGATGACGCTGTGACCGCTCTCTGCCAAGCTGGCAATCCGCTGTTCACCGCTGCACGTCTCGAAACATGCCGCACCGGCAGAATCGCCAGAGGCGCACATCTCATTGCCTGGCCAGGCAAGGTATGCAAGGAAAGCAAGTTTCCGCCCTCCCTGTTCCAAAACCAGTGGCCGACAGGCTAATTCGATTGAAGCGCCTGCACCCACCGCATGGATCCCGCTGGCGTCGAATTCACGCAAGGTGTCGCCGATGCCACGCTCACCGCAATCGAGTACGTGGTTGTTGGCCAGCGTCGCCACGGCCACCGGAGCAAGCCGCAGATGATCGGCGATCGGCGTAGATGTGTGGAAGGTCGACTGGTCGGGACGGGCCGGGCAATCGCCGGGCTCCGGCAACTCCGACAGGATTACGCCCTCGTAGTTGAACACGAACACATCGGATTCATTGAGCAACGGCCGGACTGCTTCCAGCGGGTCGGCTGGAGCGCCGGCCTCGTCGAGAACCCGGTAACCGCTGGTGTCACCGACGGCGGCGATGAGCACCGGGTCATCTGCGGAAGAGTGTAGAAACCAGAGAGCAGCAACGAGCACCAGCGCCCCGAGGATGACTCCAACACCAATGCCGCGAGATAGCATGGCCCGGTCGACTGCTTGTGCTACCCGGCCGTGCGCTCCGCCCGCTTGCGCTCGTGTTCCTTCAGGTGACGCTTTCGCAGGCGGATGTGCTCGGGCGTGACCTCGACGAGTTCGTCGTCATTGATGAATTCCATCGCCTGCTCGAGCGTCATGCGCACGTGCGGGGTCAGCTGCACGGCGTCGTCCTTGCCGGCGGCGCGGACGTTGGTGAGCTTCTTGCCCTTCATGGGATTGACGACCAGGTCGTTCTCACGTGCATGCAGGCCGATGATCTGGCCTTCGTAAACATCTTCCCCGGGGCCGACGAACAACTTGCCGCGATCCTGCAGATTGAAGAGTGCGAAGGCCACGGTCGTGCCGTTTTCCATGCTGATCATGGTGCCGTTCTGGCGCTCGGCCACGCGCTCGGTGGCCGGACCCCAGTGGTCGAAGACGCGGAAAAACAGGCCGGTACCCGAAGTCATCGTTCGGTAGGCGCTCTGGAAGCCGATCAGGCCGCGCGCCGGCGCCATGTAGTCGAGACGGACCCGTCCTCTTCCGTCGGGCTGCATGTTCTCCAGCTGACCCTTGCGTTCACCCATGGCCTGCATGACCGCACCCTGGTAGGCCTCCTCCATGTCGAGCACGACCTGCTCCCAGGGTTCCTGGATATCGCCGTTTTCGGCTTCGCGCTTGCGCACGCGCGGTCGCGACACGGCCAGTTCGTAGCCCTCGCGGCGCATGGTCTCGATCAGCACGGCCAGGTGCAGTTCGCCGCGGCCGGCAACGTCGAACTGCTCGGGATCACTGGTATCGGCGACCTGGAGCGCCACGTTGTGGGTTGCCTCCTGGTGCAGACGGGCCCGGAGCTGACGGCTCGTCAGGTACTTGCCCTCGCGTCCGGCGAAGGGCGAGCTGTTGACCTGGAAGGTCATGTGGATGGTCGGCTCGTCGACGGTCAGAGCCGGCATGGCCTCGACATTGGCCGGATCGCAGAGCGTGTCGGAAATCGCGATGTGGTCGACGCCGGAGACGGCGATGATGTCGCCCGCGGAAGCCTCCTCGACCTCCTCGCGCTTGAGGCCCTTGAAGCCCAGCACCTGGAGTACACGCCCCGAGCGCTTCTTGCCCTCGCGGTCGATAACGGTCACTGCCTGGTTGGGGCGAACCCGGCCTCGCTTGATGCGACCGACGCCGATCAGGCCGACGTAGGACGAGTACGACAGGCTCGAGATCTGCATCTGGAACGGCCCTTCCGGATCGACCGCGGGCGCCGGAACGTGTTCGATCAGCGTTTTGTACAGGGGTGTGAGGTCGCCCTCGGTGACGTCGGATTCCAGCGAGGCGTAGCCGTTGAGCGCCGAGGCGTAGACGATCGGGAAATCGAGCTGCTCGTCGGTCGCGCCCAGCTTGTCGAACAGATCAAAGGTCTGGTTGATCACCCAGTCGGGTCGTGCCCCGGGGCGGTCGACCTTGTTGACCACCACAATCGGCCGGAACCCCATGTCGAACGCCTTCTGGGTCACGAATCGCGTCTGCGGCATCGGCCCGTCGACGGCATCGACCAGCAGCAGCACGGAATCGACCATGGACAGCACCCGCTCGACCTCGCCACCGAAATCGGCGTGACCCGGAGTGTCGACGATGTTGATACGCCAGCCCTGCCAGTCGATGGCGGTATTCTTCGAGAGGATCGTGATGCCGCGCTCGCGCTCCTGGTCCTCGGAATCCATCATCCGCTCTTCGAGGCGCTCGTGCGCGGCAAATTCGCCGGACTGGCGCAGCAGCTGGTCAACCAGCGTGGTCTTGCCGTGGTCGACGTGGGCGATGATGGCGATGTTACGCAGCTTCATTGGGCGGGCCGTAGTTGGAAAAGTTAGCCGACCATTATAACGCTGATCGCGTCCTCGACGCTCTTTTACCGCCTGCGATGTGCTGACCCCGTCGACCGGCACGGTTCGGCAATGGGCGCCTGTTGAATTCACTCAGTCGAATCTGCGTTAATCTGCGCAATCTGATGCCGCAACGCATAAGGCTAAGATAGGAGAATGAGCCCCGAACTCGAACCGTTCATCCGCCTGGCCGTCGCCCTGGCCATCGGTCTGCTGGTTGGTATCGAGCGCGGCTGGCAGCGGCGTGAAACCGAGGAAGGCCAGCGGGTTGCCGGTCTGCGCACCTACAGCCTGATCGGGCTGCTCGGGGGCGTGGTCGGCATCATGAGCCAGGACGGCGGCTATCTCCTGATCGGGCTGGTTTTCATCGGCCTGGCCGTCGCCTCGGCCACTGCCTATCTGGTCACGACCCGGGCCGGGCACGATTTTGGCATCACCAGCGAAACGGCGGCCCTGGCCACCTACCTGCTGGCCGTCCTGGCCGGTGTGGGCGAGATCGCCCTGGCCTCTGCGGCGGCCATCGTCATGGCCCTGCTGCTCGGGTACAAGGAGAGCCTGCACGGCCTGCTGGACGTACTGCGGCGGCAGGAGCTGACCGCCGGACTGAAGCTGTTGCTCATTTCCGTCGTGCTGCTCCCCATGCTCCCCAACCAGGGCTACGGCCCGTGGGACGCCCTGAACCCCTACGTGATCTGGCTGATGGTGGTGCTGATCGCCGCCATCTCGTTCTTCGGCTACATCGCGATCCGCGTGTTCGGCCCAAGCCGCGGCATCGTTTTCGGCGGATTGTTCGGCGGCATGGCCTCTTCGACGGCCACCACCCTGGCCTTTTCGCGCATCGGCGCTCGCGAGTCGGCACTGGCGTCCGTGCTCGCAGCAGGTATTCTGCTGGCCTGCGGGGCCATGATCGGGCGCATGATGCTGCTGGCCACACTCATCCACGCCCCGCTTTTCTCGACGCTCTGGTTGCCGGCCTCGATACTGCTCGGGTGTACCCTGGCGCCCGTGCCCTTCCTGCTCGCCCACAGCAAACCGGACCACCCCACGGAAGGCGAGCAGACGCTGTTGAGAAACCCCATGGAACTGAAATCCGCCCTGCTGTTCGGCGCCCTCCTGGCCATCATCATGCTGCTGGGGAAGGCGTTGTCAGAGTGGGCCGGCGATGCCGGGCTATGGGTGCTGGCTGCGGCATCCGGGTTGGCCGACGTCGACGCCATCACGCTGTCTCTGGCGCAGATGAGCGAGCGGGAAATCGGCCTGCAGGTAGCGACCGTGGGCATTGTTATCGCCGCCGGCGCGAACTCTCTGCTGAAGGGCGGCATGGCTCTGAGCATCGGAGGGCGCGCGCTCGGCTTGCGCGTCCTCCTACCCCTGGCGACGGGCTCGCTCCTTGCAATTCTTGCGGCGGGCATCCTGTACCTGACCGGGAGCAGCGCATGAGCAAACGAAACCAGTCCCTGACCATCGACAACATCACCGTCGAGCCCGGCGAGCGTCGCAGTATCGATCTGGAAGTCGGCCGGCTCTACACGCATTCGCCCACGACCATGCCCGTGCAGGTCGTCTGCGGCCGCAAGGCCGGGCCGGTACTGTTCGTCTCGGCCGCTATTCACGGCGATGAACTCAACGGCGTCGAAATCATTCGCCGGCTGATGAAGGTACCGGCACTGAAGCGCCTGCGGGGCACACTGATTGCGGTGCCTATCGTCAACCTGCACGGCTTCATCAATCTGTCGCGCTATTTTCCCGACCGGCGCGACCTCAATCGCAGTTTCCCGGGTTCTGAAAAGGGCTCACTGGCCGGACGGGTTGCCAACCTGTTCATGACCGAGATTGTCAGCCAGACTACTCACGGCATCGACCTGCACACCGGCGCGATCAATCGCGGCAACCTGCCGCAAATCCGGGCCAACCTGGACGACGAGGAAACGCTGCGCCTGGCGCAGGCCTTCGGTACCCCGGTGATCCTCAATTCGGCCCTTCGTGACGGCTCGCTCCGCATGGCGGGCATGGACCACGACATCCCCATTCTGGTCTACGAAGCCGGCGAAGCCCTGCGTTTCGACGAGGTTGCCATTCGGGGCGGCGTCGAAGGCGTGCTGCGGGTCATGCGGGAACTCGGGATGTTACCGAGAACGCGCAAGAAGCCGCCACCGACGCCAGTTGTCGCGCGCTCGAGCAGTTGGGTACGCGCGCCACAGAGCGGTCTCTTCCGCGCCTGGGTGAGACTGGGAGACCGGGTGGTCAAGGACGAAACCGTCCTCGGCGCGGTTTCGGATCCTTTCGGCGAGGAAGAGCAGGAAATCGTCGCGCCGTTCAGCGGCATCGTGATCGGCCGCCTCAACCTGCCGCTGGTGAACGAAGGTGACGCCATCTGCCATATCGCCCGCTTTTACAGAACCGACATCGCCCACGAGCGCGTCGGCGACTACACCGAGACACTCGAGGCCGACGATTTCCCCTACGGAGAGCAGACCTGAAAACGAAATTTTTGACGCGAAAAGGGCCGGACTTTCGTAGTAGGGTATAGAGATAAATGAACACGCGCGGAGCCAATACGATGAAACAGCTTGCGATGATCCTGATTCTGGCCGCTCTGGCTGCACCAGCAGTCGCACAGGATTGCGATACTGGCTACTGCATTAGCAAGTGGACCATTGCTTCCGGCGGCACGATGGAAAGCTGCAGCGGCAATGACTGCAATGACAGCCCCGAATGGAAACTGAAAGGCACCATCGGCCAGTGGGAGGCCACCGAGCCGCGGGAACTCAGCGGCGGTCAGTGGAAACTCACCGGCGGCTTCTGGGCCGATACCCTGCAGGAACTGAGCGACTTTCTGTTCCGGGATCGATTCGAGGAAGAATCCTCCTGAATCCGGGGCTGTGGGCGGCGCAGACACTTTCGCCGCCCGGATCATCCCCCCTTCCGACGCTTTGACGGATCCCACGGGCGGATTACGCCCTCCTGGGCGGTCGAGGCCACCAACTCGCCCGACTGGCTGAAGAACTGGCCGCGCGTAAAGCCGCGCCCGCCGTGGCTGGTCGGGCTGTCGCAGGCGTACAGAAGCCACTCGTCGACACGGAAAGCACGATGGAACCACAGCGCGTGGTCGATGCTGGCCATCTGCACCGGCCGGGTACTGAAGTCCAGGTCGTGCGGCAGCGTGGCCGTGCCCAGCAGTTCGTAGTCCGACACGTAGGTCAGCAGGTTGCGGTGCAGCTCCGGATCGTCCGGCAATGGATCCCAGGCGCGCATCCAGACGTGCTTGCGCGGCGGCCGCGGCTGCGGGTCGATGAACTTGGGCGGCTCAACCGGGCGGAACTCCAGCGGTGGCCGGTGCGCCAGCAGCCGGCGCATTTTCTCGGGCACCTTGTCGATGATCGAGTCGTGGATATCGATACTTTTTGAAAGCCCTTCCGGACCGGCCACTTCGGGCATATCGACCTGGTGATCGAAGCCCTCCTCGTCGGCGTGAAACGAGGCGGCCAGGTTGAGAATCGGCCGTCCGTGCTGAACCGCCACGACGCGACGATTGGAATAGCTGCCGCCGTCGCGCGAACGCTCGACCTGGTAGACCACCGGCTGATTGAAATCGCCCGGCCGCAGGAAATAAGCGTGCAACGAATGCGGCGAGCGGCCCTCGACAGTGCAGTGTGCCGCCGACAGCGCCTGGCCCAGGATCTGCCCGCCGAAGACTTGCGGCGCGCCGATGTCGCGGCTTTCACCGCGGAACAGGTTGTCCTCGAGCCGCTCGAGGTCGAGCAGGCCGATGACTTCCGAGAGCGCTTCGTTCATGGGCCTGTCAGTCCTCCCAGCCCCACGGCGCCGGCGGCGGCTCGACGGGCTCGCTCAGGTCGAAGTCGATCCGGAACACCCGGGGCGTACCCAGGCGCCAGAGGCCATAGGTGAAGGTCTCGCCGGGATGAACGCGCATGACCCAGACGTTGGAAAATGCTTCTTCGATGGTCTGGCGCGTCGCCTCGTCGGCCGGAAAATACTGTTCAGTGGCTCGGCCGGCATTGGTCGCGCTGCCCCCGTACATCGTCACCTCGTCTTCCGACCCGTCTTCATGGCGATGATCGTGCTTGAGTTCGATGCGATCACCCTTTCGGGTCAGCACCCAGGTGCGCGAGCGATCCTCGCCGACCATGAAGGGAATCCGGATAACCTCGTCACTGCACTCGCGTACATGCATGACCAGGCGCTGCCCCACAAAACCATCCTCGCCCTCCGGCGATTCGACCAGGCGGCCTTCGAATGCCTGACCGCACAGATCCTCGAGGCTGGACCAGTATTCGTCGACGGGACCGGCCTGGACGAGAAGCGGCAGGAGCGCGCCGGCCAGGATCAAAAAGCGTTTCTTCATGATGGTTTCCATTGGGCATGATCAGCAAGCACTATAGCAATGCCGGGCTTCGATGTGCGGCACCGCGAGCCGCTCGCTTGCCCGGTGCTGCGCAGTTCGCTATATATATTGATCATGCGTTATCGCTTTGGCAGCTTCGTTCTCGATTCCCTGACCGGAACGGTGGTCGGTCCGGACGGGCCGGTGACCCTGCGTCGGCAGACCTTCCGCCTGCTTGAAGTACTGCTCGAGCACGCGCCCGAACTGCTCGACCGCGACACCCTGCTCGACGAGGCCTGGGGCCGTACGGCACTCTCGCCCAATGTGCTGCCGCAGGCCGTCAGCGAGCTGCGCCAGGCGCTGGGCGACAACGCGAAAGAACCGCGCTACATCGAAACACTCCATCGCCGGGGCTACCGCCTCGCCTGCACGGTGCAACGCGTCGACGATTGCGAAGCCGACATCGCTGCCAGGCCGGTTCCGGAGCCCGGTAACGATGCGATCACAGTGGACGGGCACATCTTCCCTGCGCAGGACGGACCGGCCCGCTCGACCAAGATTGCGCTGGGGTTGAGCGTTGTCGCCCTGATCGGCCTGTCGTTGATGTGGTGGCATCAGTCCACCCAACGCGACTGGCTCCACGGCACCGTGGTACCCGAGATACGGGAACTCCTGAAAACCGACCTGGCGGCGGCCTGGATGCTGGCTCGTGAAGCCCGCGCCCATGCCCCGAACGATATCCAGCTCGACCAGTTATGGCGCGATATCAGCCTGCCGGTCTCGCTCACCAGCGTACCCGAGGGCGCAACCATCAGCGTGCGCGGCTACGGAGCATCCAGCAGCGACTGGATCGAGCTCGGCACGACGCCGCTCGAGGACGTCTATCTGCCGCTGGCCCAGATGCGATATCGCATCAGTCTTCCGGGGCATCGGACCATCGAGGTCGCGCCCAGCGTGCTTCCTGCCGCTGAGCCCTTCCACCTGCACCGGATCGACGAAGCGCCCGAGGACATGGTGCATGTTCCTGCCGGGCAGCTGACTTACCGGGACCAGCGCGTATCCCTGCCGTCCTTCTGGATCGACCGGCACGAGGTCACCAATCGCGCCTACCGCGAGTTCATCGAAGCCGGCGGCTACCGGGATCAGGACCTTTGGACGGAGCTGATGGAAGCCGGCGAACACCAATCACCTTTCGTGCAGCAGGTTGCGGATTTCGTCGATAGCACGGGCATGCCGGGCCCGGCCACCTGGGCCATGGGCACCTGGCCTGACGGCAAGGCCAATCACCCGGTCGAGGGCGTGAGCTGGTTCGAGGCCATGGCCTACGCCCGCTGGGCCGGCAAGCAACTGCCCACGATCTTTCACTGGCGGCGTGCGGCCGGGCTGGGTACCGCACAGATCTCCAACTTTTCCGACATCCTGCTCTCGAGCAACTTCAATGGCAGGGGCACGGTGGCCAGCGGCGAGCTCGACGGCCTCGGCCCCTATGGCACGCTCGACATGGCGGGCAACGTGGCCGAATGGTGCCTGAATCCCGCGGAATCGCTGCGGCACCTGGCCGGCGGGTCGTGGATGGAGCAGGGCTACCGCTTTCGCGACCCCGAAGCCCGTGATCCCTATGCGCGCGGCCCGGGCACCGGTTTCCGCCTGATGCGCCAGGACGAGCCGCTCGACGAGACACTGGCCACCGATGTCGACGCCAGCAGCTTCACCGTTCCCGAGCCGGTCGACGACGACACTTTCGCCATCTACGCCCGGCAGTTCGATTACGATCCGCTGCCACTCGATGCCCGAGTTGAAACCGGTGACAGTTCGCATTCGGACTGGTACCGGGAGCGCGTGAGCTTCACCACCGCCTACCCGGGAGAGCGCGTCACCGCCTGGGTTTACCTGCCCCGGAACGCTCGCCCGCCCTACCCGACCGTGGTGCATTTCCCCGGCGGGGATGCGTTGATGCTCGATTCCAGCGAAAAGGCGGGGTTGCACCACGTCGAGCCCTTCCTGCGCTCGGGCCATGCCGTTGTCTATCCGGTCTACAAGGGGACTTTCGAACGCAACGTCGGCTCGCCGTCCGGGCCGAATACCTGGCGCATGCTTCTGATCGATCAGGTGCGCGACCTGCGGCGGACCGTCGACTACCTCGAAACTCGTGATGACATCGACCTCCAACGCCTGGCCCTGCATGCCGTCAGCTACGGCGGCTACCGGGCGCCCTACGCGCTGGCCGTGGATCGGCGCTTTCGCACCGCCATACTGGTATCAGCCGGCGTCATTCCCGTCGACAACATACCGCCCGAAGTCCAGCTGCAGGACTACCTGCCGCGTGTTGACATTCCGGTGCTGCTGATCAACGGCCGCAACGACTTCAATTTCCCGCACGAAACCTCGCAGAAACCACTCTTTGACCTGCTGGGGACGGCACCGGAAGACAAACGTCACGTCATACTCGACTGGGGCCACCTGCCACCGCACTACACCGACGTCATCCGTGCCTACATCGACTGGACGGAGCGTTGGCTCAAAAGCACTTCCCGACAAGCGACGGACGGCGTTGCGTTAGAATAAGCCTCGTCCCCGAACCACTGAATTTCAGGAGCACTCCATGAAAGAACCCGTTCGCGTCGCGATTACCGGCGCCGCCGGCCAGATTGGCTATCAACTCTGCTTCCGCATCGCCGCTGGCGACATGCTGGGCCCCAATCAGCCCGTCATTCTTCAGTTGATCGAAATTCCGCCGGCCCTCGACGCGCTCAAGGGCGTGGCCATGGAACTCGAGGACGCCGCCCTGCCCCTGCTGCACGGCATCATCACCACCACCGAGCTCGACGAAGGGTTCAAGGACACCGACATCGCCCTGCTGGTCGGCGCCAAACCGCGCGGCGAAGGTATGGAGCGGGCCGACCTGCTGGCCGAGAACGGCAAGATCTTCGGGCCGCAGGGCAAGAGCCTAAATGCCGTCGCCAGCCGGGACGTCAAGGTACTGGTCGTCGGCAATCCGGCCAACACCAATGCCCTCATCGCGCAGGCCAACGCCCCCGACCTGCCGGCGGAGAATTTCACCGCCATGACGCGCCTCGACCACAATCGCGCCCTGGCGCAGCTCGCCGGCAAGACCGGCGTGCATCACACCCGCATCAAGCAGATGACCATCTGGGGCAATCACTCCGCGACCCAGTATCCCGACCTGCACCACGTCAATGTCGACGGCAAGACGGCCACGGATCTCGTGGGCAAGGACTGGTACGAAAACGATTTCATCCCCACCGTTCAGCAACGCGGCGCGGCGATCATCAAGGCCCGCGGCGCTTCCAGCGCGGCATCGGCGGCTTCGAGCGCTATCGACCATATCCGCGACTGGGTGCGGGGCAGCGACGGCGACGACTGGGTCTCGATGGCCGTTCCCGCCGACGGCAGTTACGGCATCGAGCCGGGCGTGATCTTTTCTTTCCCCTGCACGTGTGAGAATGGGGAGTGGAAGATCGTCCAGGGTCTGAAGATCAACGAGTTTTCGCAGGCGCGTCTCGACGCGACCGACAAGGAACTCCGCGAAGAACGCCAGGCCGTGGAATCACTGCTCTGAATCGACTCCAGGAGGTCGCCATGAAAGCATTCAAGCTCCTCGCCCTGCCCCTGTTGCTCCTGCCGGCGCTTTCGCTGGCAGACGGGCTCGACCGCACGAGCGCTCCCGAAGAGGCTCGGGTCTATTTCATAACGCCCGACGACGGCGAAACGGTAAGCAGCCCGGTGACGGTTCGCTTCGGCCTGGATGGCATGGGGGTGGCGCCGGCCGGCATCGACCAGGACCAGACGGGACACCATCATCTGCTGATCGATGTCGACGAGTCGAACATGCCGGCCATGGACAGACCCCTTCCGACCACCGATCACGTCGTTCACTTCGGCGGCGGTCAGACCGAGGTCAGCATCGATCTGGAACCCGGCGAGCACACGCTGCAGCTACTGCTCGGCGACCACCGTCACGTGCCGCACGACCCGGCCGTCAAGTCGGAGAAGATCACCATCACGGTCGAGTAATCCAGCTTCAGAAGATGGAAAAGAAAAAGCCCGGCACGCGCCGGGCTTTTTCATGTCCAGTCGTACTCAGGAGCTGCTCAGGCGAGGCTGCGGTGCTTGCCGACGATCCGCATCGACAGTTCCAGCGCCTGCTCGTAGTTGAGTCTCGGATCGACAGTGGTCTTGTAGGCGCGCGATAGATCATGCTCGGCAAGGTCTCGGGCGCCACCGATGCACTCGGTTACGTTCTCGCCCGTCAACTCCAGATGTACGCCGCCGAGCCTGGAACCGCAGGCGGCGTGGATGTCGAAACTCTGCTCGACTTCCGAGACGATGTTGGCGAAACGCCGGGTCTTGTAGCCGTTCTCGGTCTTCTCGGTATTGCCGTGCATCGGATCGCAAATCCAGAGGACTGGCGAGCCCGTCGAGCGCGCTGCTTCGATCAGCGGCGGCAGCTTGTCGGCGACCTGGTCGGCTCCCATGCGATGAATCAGCACCAGGCGACCGGGTTCGTTGTCCGGGTTGAGCGTCTGGATCAGGCCCTTGAGCCAATCGGCAGACATGCCCGGGCCGACCTTGATGCCCATGGGATTGCGCACGCCGCGGAACAGTTCCACGTGCGCGCCTCCGAGATCAGCCGTGCGCATGCCGATCCAAGGGAAGTGAGTGGACAGGTTGAACCAGCCCCACTGGCGTGGAACCCGCCGTGTCAGAGCCTGCTCGTAGTTCAGGTGCAACGCTTCATGGGAGGTGAAGAAGTCAACTCGTCGAAGACTTCCCGGCTGCTGGCCGGTAATGGTTTCCATGAAGCGGACCGAGTGGCCGATGCTGTCGGCGATCCGCTCGAACTCTGCCGCCAGCGGGGAATGCTCGAGCCAGCCGAGGTTCCAGTACTCGGGGTGATGCAGGTCGGCGAAGCCGCCATCGACCAGGGCGCGCACGAAATTCATGGTCATTGCCGAGCTGGCGTGGGCGCGAAGCATGCGCTCAGGGTCGGGCGTGCGCGCTGTCTCGTTGAATTCGGGTGCGTTGACCAGGTCGCCGCGGTAGCTCGGCAAGGTCACGCCGTCGCGCGTCTCGGTGTCGGCCGAACGCGGCTTGGCGTACTGACCGGCGAAGCGACCGATACGTACCACGGGCTTTTCCATGCCGTGCAGCATGACCAGCGACATCTGCAGCAGTACCTTGAGGCGGTTGGCGATGATCGTCGGCTCGCAGTCGTCGAACAACTCGGCGCAGTCACCGCCCTGCAGCACGAATCGCTTGCCCGCCTGGGCCTCGGCGATCTGCTCCTTCAGTGAAAGGATTTCCCAGGAGGTCACCAACGGCGGCATGGACGAAAGACGCCCCAGCGCGTGGTGGAACGCGATATCGTCGGGATAAGTCGCTTGCTGACCCGCTTCATGCTGCTGCCATGAATCCGGGCGCCAGCCCTTGGCGGGCGTGATTGTCCTGAACTTCTCGCTCATTGCTCCTGTGTCCTCGACCCGGGCTTGTTCACCAGCAGTGCCCACAGAGTGAACGCTGCAAGTGCAACATACCAGATCAGGGTCCACATGGGCATCGACAGACCCAGAAAATGCCAGTCCACCTCGGCGCACTCGCCGGCGCCGGTAAAGGCCTCGCGCAGAATTTCCATCATGGGAAAGTCGTACTCGAGCATGAAATACATACCCGGCCCGCAGTCCGGGACCTGGTCGGCCGGCAGGTTCTGCAGCCAGACGTGCCGCGAGGCCGTCGTAATGCCCCATCCGGCTCCGGCCAGGATCGGCACACCGTAGACCCAGCGCCCCCACGATGTCGGTCCGTGGATGGCGCCGAGCAGTGCAAAACCACCCATGATCATGAAACCCAGCCGCTGCAGGATGCACAGCGGGCACGGCTCCAGCCCGAGCTGGAACTGGGCGTAGTAGGCGTAGGCCAGCAGGCCGGCGCTGGCCGCGAAGACCAGCACAAAGGGAGTTCGTCCCCGGATTGGATTCATCATGGGATCAATTGTAGTCAATCAGCTGAAGGCACACAGATAAACCGACACCATTGTTTTCGCACGGTTCACCGAAGGGTCGGAATTCCCCCCGGCCGACTATTCCGCCCGCATCAGCAGTGACGCCACGCGCTCCTGGGCGGATTCGTCCGAGAGAATTTCGACATGCCCGGAGTCCACTCCGAACAATGACGCGGCCTGCCTCTGGACCTGCGGCGGCAGCATGCTCGCAAGCGCGGCTACGTCGTCGCCCGAGGATCCGGCCAGCCAGCCCGACTGGCGAAAACTGAACAGCAGGTGGTGCGGCGGCAGGTCTTCGGGCGGATCATCATGCCCGAAAAGTCCGTTCAGGAACTCACTGCCGGTCGCCATATCGCGCCATACCGGTACGACGACCGGCGAGTGATCGACGCCCTGGCGCGCCGAGGGGTAGCCCGACCACGGCGTGGAAACACTCACGAATGAAGCGATCTCAGCACCCGGGCCCTGCCTGGAACGCTCCAGCAGCCAGGCGCGCGCGACCAGGCCGCCCATGCTGTGCGCGACGACGTGATAACGATCGATATCCCGCCGATGCTCCAGCTCACGCATGATCCGGTCGAGGTGCCAGGCAATCTGCCCGATTCGCAGTCCGGAAGCGTAGTAAAAGTACATGGGCTGGAACCGCTCACCGTCGAGGTGCTGGATGAGGGGCTCGAGCACTCTGGGGGAACCGTTGATGCCGTGGATGAACAACACCGGCGTGCGTTCAGGATCGAGGGGTTCGTTCAGGTAGACGCCTACATGGCCCTGGCGAATGAAATCCAGCGGTCGCCACAGGCTGTCGCGAGCGCGATCGAGATCGAAGCGCGGATCACTGAGCGGAACCACGTCGCCGAACACCGTCAATTGCCCCAGGCTGGCGGCTGAATCCATTGCGCCGGCGACCAGGTTGCGACCTTCCTGAATGAAAAACGTGCGGCCTCCCTCCAGGCGGTCGCCAGATTTCAGGCTGATTGGATTCCCCCGCAGCCGGCCGCCGGCGCCGCAGGCAAGCGTACCTTCACTGTCGGCACGACTGGCCGGCTCATCGTCATCGAGCTCCAGGTCGCCGTCGGTGTCTTCGAATGCCAACAGACGATACTGCCCGGGTGCGACGGCAAAACTGAACCCGCCCGCCGGATCGGGCAAAGTGAAATCGATCGGCCTGGGGGGCGCTTCGCTTTCCGGCTCCCCCATGGCCAGCACGACCACCACGGCCTGACCGCTATCTTCGCCTTGCTGAACCCGGCCCTCGATAACGCACGCCCGATCCATCATGCGCACTTGTTCATTCAAGTCCCTCAGCATGCATCCGCTCGAGAGCAGAGCACCCACGAGAGTGATTGCAGCGAGCCAGCGGCCGCCCCATGGCGCCCGCATCATTCCGGATGTTCGCCTGTTCACGCTTGTCTTCCCCCGGCTAGTCGTCGGATTTGCGAGGCCGGCCGCGCTTGTCGCGAGCCGGCTAAAGTAGTATACAGGCGGCATAATGGGTTGAAATGGCACCCGAAGTTCACACCCGGAGATGATCGCCATGCTGCGTTCGCGTAAGCAGAGTTCCCGCAGCATCACCGAATTGATCCGCGATAATCCTTTTCTGTTCGCGGCCTTTCTTTCCGGACTATCACTGGCCGCGCTGGAATCCGACGTCGGCTCGCCGGGTTTTTTCGAGTGGATGTGGCAGGTTCTCGGGGTTGGCTTCAATCTCACGAGCGGGTGGGCGCAGCAGCTCATGCCCGGAATGACCGGCTGGCTGGGCACTGGCATGAATATCGTCCTCGGCCTGATCCCCTATCTCCTCGCCGATATCGTCTGGCGCAACCTGCGCAACCGCTGAAGCAAGGGAGCCTCTGAACAACGTCGCGCCCGAGCAGGGTTGCTCAGAGGCTCCCTGCGGGATTGCTATACTGCGCAAATCCCCAGACAGATATTAAAACGATGACCCAGCAGGATCCGTCGCCGCCGGTTGTTCGCGCCCCGCACGGCCCATCCATCAGTTGCCGTGGCTGGCACCAGGAAGCGGCCATGCGCATGCTCATGAACAATCTCGACCCGGCCGTGGCCGAGCACCCGGACAAGCTGATCGTCTACGGCGGAACGGGCCGGGCCGCCCGCAGCTGGGACTGCTACCACGCCATCATTTCGACCCTCAAGCGGCTCAAGGACGACGAAACGCTGCTGGTGCAGTCGGGCAAGCCGGTCGGAGTGATCCGCACCCACGACCAGGCCCCCAGGGTACTGATCGCCAATTCCAACCTGGTCGGGCGCTGGGCGAACTGGGACGTGTTTCGCGACCTCGAAGACCGCGGCCTGACCATGTACGGCCAGATGACGGCCGGCTCCTGGATTTACATCGGTTCCCAGGGCATCGTCCAGGGCACCTACGAGACTTTCGCCGAACTGGCCCGCCAGCACTTCGGCGGATCGATGAAGGGCAAACTCACGGTCACCGCCGGTCTCGGCGGCATGGGCGGGGCCCAGCCCCTGGCGGTGACCATGAACGAGGGTCATTGCCTGGCCGTGGAAGTCGATGAGACGCGTATCGACCGGCGCGTGGAAACCGGCTACTGCGATCGAAAGGCAACCAGCCTGGATGAGGCCTTGAAGATCATCGAACAAGCCGCGGAACCCGTTTCCATCGGCCTGCTGGGCAATATCGCCGAAGTGCTGCCCGAAATGCTCGAGCGCGGCATCATTCCCGATGCATTGACCGACCAGACCTCGGCCCACGACCTCAGGCAAGGCTACATCCCGGCCGGACTATCCCTGGACGAAGCCGAAGCCATGCGGCGGGATGATCCCAAAGGCTACGACGAGAAGGTGCTCGACTCGATGGAAATCCACGTCGAGACCATGCTGAAGATGCAGGAGCGCGGCGCCGTGACTTTCGATTACGGCAACAACCTCAGAGGCCAGGTGGCCGACCTGCGCGGCATGAGCAACGCCTTCGACTTTCCCGGCTTTGTACCGGCCTTCATCCGGCCGCTGTTCTGCCGCGGCGCCGGCCCGTTCCGCTGGGCCGCCCTGTCGGGCAATCCGGCGGATATCGCCGCGACCGACGAAGCGCTCCTCGAGCTGTTCCCGGAAAAGGCGCATCTCAGGCGCTGGATCGAGAAGGCACAGGAAAAGATCCACTTCCAGGGACTGCCAGCGCGCATCTGCTGGCTGGAATACGGCGAGCGTGCCGAGGCCGGCGAGAAGTTCAACTGGCTGGTCGAGAAAGGCAAGGTCGAGGCGCCGATCGTTATTGGCCGTGATCATCTCGACTGTGGCTCGGTGGCCTCGCCCAATCGCGAGACCGAAGCGATGAAAGACGGCTCGGACGCCATCGCCGACTGGCCCATCCTCAATGCCCTGGCGAACACTGCCTGTGGCGCTTCGTGGGTATCGTTCCACCACGGCGGCGGGGTCGGTATCGGCTATTCCCTGCACGCCGGCATGGTGTCACTGGCCGACGGCACGAAATCAGGCTACGAACGTCTCCAGCGCGTACTCACCGCCGACCCGGGCCTGGGCGTCATGCGCCATGCCGACGCCGGCTACGAGGAAGCCGTCGAGACCGCCCGCGAGCGCGGTGTCGATATCCCGATGCTGGATACCTGAGAGAGAAAACCTCATTAACCGCGAAGAGCGCAATGGGCGCGAATTCCAATGAACTCGACTGTCACCATAGAGAATCTTTTTACCGACCTGGACCGGCGACTGGATGCCTTGCGCTCCGATGACAGCGCCGTACAACGCTCACGCCAGATCGTCGAGCGAGCACTCGAAGGCGATGAGGCGATTTACGGCGTCAATACGGGATTCGGCGCCCTGGCAAGCAAGCGCATCGATGACGATCAACTCGGCAAGCTGCAGCGCAACCTGCTGCTGTCGCACGCCTGCGGTACGGGCGACCCGGTGCCGATCGAAATTACCCGGCTGATGATGCAGCTCAAGGCCCACGCGCTTGGTTTAGGAAATTCAGGCATTTCTCTGCCGATCTTCAGGCAGCTTCTCAAGTTCTGCGAACTCGACATCCTGCCCTGGATCCCCAGCCGCGGCAGCGTGGGAGCGTCGGGTGACCTGGCGCCGCTGGCGCACATGAGCCTGCCGCTGATCGGACTCGGGCAGTGCTGGAACCAGGAACGATCGGGTCCGGAACCCGCGCGCGAAACGCTCGCGCGCCACGGGGTCGAACCGGTCGAACCCGCGGCCAAGGACGGCATCGGCCTGATCAACGGCACGCAGCTGATGTCGGCCTATGGAGCATTCATTCTCAATCGCGCCGTGCACCTGATGACCGCTGCCGACGTTTTGGGCACGATGAGCCTGGAGGCGCTTCAGGGTTCCGCACGTCCTTTCGACGACCGCGTGCACAGCATTCGCCCGCATCCCGGCCAGGTAACGGTTGCAGCCAACGTTCGGCGTTTACTGACCGATTCCGAAATTCTCGAATCGCACCGCCATTGCGGCAAGGTGCAGGATCCCTACTGCCTGCGCTGCATTCCCCAGGTTCACGGCGCGAGCCGCGATGCGCTCGGCCATGCCATCGAAGTGGTCGAACGCGAGATCAACTCGGTTACCGACAACCCGCTGGTATTCGACGCCTGTCCCGGACAAGGATCCGGGAATGGCGACATCATCTCCGCCGGCAACTTCCACGGCCAGCCGCTGGCGCTGTCGCTCGACTACGCCGCCATGGCCCTGTCGGAGTTGGCCAGCATCTCCGAGCGGCGCACTTACCTGCTGCTCGAAGGCCATGACGGATTGCCCAAGCTGCTGATGAGCGACACCGGAATCAATTCGGGCTTCATGATCCCGCAGTACACCGCCGCCGCCCTTGTCAGCGAAAACAAGGTGCTTTGCCACCCAGCCAGCGTCGACTCGATCCCGACCAGCCTCGGTCAGGAAGACCATGTTTCGATGGGCTCGATCAGCGCGCTCAAATTGCTCAGCGTGTTGCACAACGTCGAACGCGTCCTGGCCGTGGAAATGCTCACCGCCGCCCAGGCGCTGGACTTCCGCAAGCCACTCAAACCCGGCCGTGGCGTACTGGCTGCCCATCAATTCGTTCGCAATCACGTCAACCATGCCGAAGAAGACTACGAAGTCGGCGCCGACATCGACACCTGCACCCGCCTGCTGCGCTCGGGCGACCTGGTGGGCTCCGTGCAGGCAGAAATTTCGGGGCTTCGATGACTTCAGCTTTTTAATTGTCCACAGATGAACACAGATAAACACAGATGGAAAAGAACACCAATACCCTTCAATGAGTGTGTGGATGCAGCCGACACCGGCGTTGCGGGGCTGTCCTGAGATTTGTGTAACTGCCCATTGATACGTACTGTAAATCAGGAGTTTATCAATGGACGCAGTAGTGGATGAGAAAAAGCTGAAGGAGC